>CAZIBA010000053.1:0-8728 GCA_964536795.1 uncultured Planctomycetota bacterium
CAGGGCTACACCTGCGCCTCTGGCGCTGCGTTGATAGTACAGCGTCCGGGGCCGCCCGGCGATGAGATACAGAATGGATGCAGGATGGCAGAGGTGGTCGAGAAAGCCTACAACGCCTCCCTCCCTGTCCGTCGCCCGGAACTCCTCGGCCGTGGGAATGTACTGCGGGTAGCGAAGCGAAACACTCTGCAGCGGACCGAACTCCTTGCTGTGAGCGATCTCGCACGCCTTCACGTTGGCCGGAAAGAACATCTTCTTAAAACCGACAACGACGAAGCAGCTCGTCCGCTGAGCCACCTCCATCATCGCCCGCACCTCCTCGCTGGAGGCCGCGGGAGGCTTCTCCATCCACACGTGACACCCCGCCTCCATGCAGTCGATGGCGAGTGCGGGGTAACGGGGTCGTCCCTGCTCGTCGTAGTTGGTGACGATGAAGACCGCCTCCAGGTCTTCCTGCTCGAGCATCTGCGTGTGGCTCTGGTAGGCCCGTCGGGCGCCAAATCGGCGGGCATAGCTCTGGGCCTGTTCCAACTTCAGGTCACAGGTGGCCACCAGTTCGACCGGGAGAAACTGGAACGTGGGAAAGACGTTCCGGAAGGCGTGACTGCCGCAGCCGATGAAGCCGACGCGCACGTTCCGGCCAGACTGCTTCACCCGCCCGGCGACGTCCAGGACGTACGACGGCCCGGGGGACTCAGCACTGCTCATCGGACCTCCTCCATCCGGCGCTCACCGGTCGAGTACACCACCACCATGGTCGCGTCCTCGCCGGAGATGGTCTGCGCCCAGTGAGGAACGCCAGGGGCGATCACGACCAGCTCTCCTGGCCCCATCTCCGCCGACTCCCCGCCGAAGTGATGGCGAAGCCGGCCGCTCAAGAGATAGAGCAGCTCCCAACAGTTGCTGTGGCGGTGCGTTGCATTGCGCTTCCCTGACCGTATCACAACTTTGCCGAAGGTCAGTTCTGGCGAGTTCCCCAGCGCCTGGTTGGCCAACCACCTGATCTCGCCCCACGGGAACTGGGCGTAGCCCCCGTCACCGGGCCCTACAACCCGCCACGGTCTGGTCACCCCAACCCCCCTTCACGAACGGTCGGCTCTGCTATAGGCCGAGAAGGCGCTCCGCGTTGCCGTGGAGGATGAGCTCCTTCACGTCCCCTGCGAGGTCGGAGTCCTGGATGACGGTCGGGCTGAGGCCCTCGCAGGCGTAGAGGACGCTCTCCGGGCCGGCGAAGCGTACGGCCCGCCTGATGAGGTCCATCGGCTCCACCCGGGGAAGGGACCGCTCGCAGAACCAGGGCAGAAACGCCGTGTCCAGGAAGACGTTCTCGTGCTTCTCGGCAATGACCAGGGCTTCGAAGGAGTAGTTCCCTCCCAAGTGGGCGATGACGATGTTGAGGTCGGGGAGGTCGGCCGCCACCTCGTCGACGTAGACGGGCGAGCCGAAGTGGGCCAGGTGCCTGTCGAAGTACACGACGCCCGAATGGAAGAGCACGGGGATGGCCAGCTCGATGCACTTCTCGTAAATCGGATACATCCGAGGCTCGTTGGCGTGGAAATGCTGAAGCAGGGGCTGAAACTTGATGCCCCGGTGCCCCTTCTCCTTCACCGCCTCCTCCAGCTTGGCCACGTCACCGGGGATGTCCTCCAGGTCGAGCCAGTAGAAGGGGATGAAGTGGTCCGGTTCCAGTTCGGCCCACCGACGGACCACCTCGTTGACCTCACCCCCCACCGGCAGGAGCACCGATATGTCGTGGGGCTGGTCGGCCAGGTACTTGGGCACCGTCTCCTTCGGGTCTCCCAGCCAGGGGTGCTCGTGGGCGTTGATGATCATCGGGGCGGCTCCTTTCAGAAGCAGTCTCTGAGGCGACCTCAGTGCTCGATGGGTTGGCTGTAGTCGTTGACGAAGAGGTAGCGCACCTTGACGCCCGGGTCGGCGACGAGTTTGTGGTCGGCGTCGTAGGGGATCTCGGCCACCGTGTCGGGACCGACACGCACCTCCGTCTCCTCGTCAATGATGAGCGTGCCCGTGCCCTCGATGACGAGGAAGACCTGGCGCCACTCGGTGTGGGCGTCACTGTAGGAGGTGCCGCCTGGCTCGATGTCGACGATGCCGGCGGAGATGCGCCCCACCTCGCCCTTGGGCAGCAGGAAATGACACACGCACTCCGGCCTGACCTCCTTCTCCGTCTCGTAAAAGTTCTTGACGTACACTGGCAGCCTCCTTCGGACCGATGACCAGCAACCATTGCCCCCCGGCCAATAGAGCGCTATGCTACGCCCTCGTGGACAGCGAGGCAAGCATCGGACACACGCCGAAAGGGACGGCTATGACCACCATCCTGGTGACGCTGCGGGAGAACCAGTACGGCGACATCCTGGACGAGGACAGCTTCAGCACGCTCTGCGACCTGGGCGACGTCGCCTGCGAGACCAACCTCCCCCGAGAGCAGGAGGAGCCCTTCCTGGACGCCCTCAAACGCAACCACGCCGAGGTCGTCCTCACCTGCTGGGGTTCCCCCAAGCTCACCCTGAAAGTCCTCCAGGGCAACCCGCAGCTCAAGTACATGTGCCACGCCGCCGGCACGGTCCGGCCCTACGTGGACCGGGAGTGCCTCGAGGCCGGGCTCCTGGTCACCAACTGGGGCCACGTCATCGCCCGCTCGGTGGCCGAGGGCGCCCTGATGATGATCCTGTCCTGCCTCAGGCGGACCACCACGCTACAGATGGAACTCCACCTGCGCAAGGGCTGGCACCCGAAGGGCATCAGCTCTGAGGGGCTCTTCCACCAGCGGGTGGGGCTGGTGGGGCTGGGAGCCATCGCCCAGGAGTTGGTCAGGCTGCTGGAGCCCTTCCAGTGCGAGATCAGCGCCTTCTCGCCCCACGTCCCCGACGAGGTTTTCGAGGGGCTCGGCGTCACCCGGGCCAAGACCCTCAGCGAGCTCTTCCGCGGGAACCGCATCATCTCCGTCCACTCCTCCAACGTCCCGGCCAACTACCACAGCATCAACGCCAAGGTGCTGGCCAAGCTCGAGGACGGAGGCGTGCTGGTCAACACCGCACGCGGGGCGGTCATCAACGCCGGTGACCTGGCCACCGAGCTGAAGAAAAAGCGCATCTGGGCCGCCCTGGACGTCTTCGAGGAGGAGCCCCTGCCGGCGGACTCGCCGCTTCGCGGGCTGGAGAACTGTCAGCTCATTCCCCACATGGGCGGCCCCACGGCCGACCGCCGGGTGGACATGGGGACGCTGGCCGTCCAGAACATCGCCCGCTACCTGCGGGGAGAGGAACCCATCAACCGGGTCAGCGTGGAGAAGTACGACCTCATCACCTGAGGTCAGTCCGGGCCGGGGCAGGCGGCACCTCAGCGGGTCCGCTCAGAGCACGCAGGCGCCCTGGCTGGGTCGGGCCACCAGGTAGACGGGTTCCAGGCCGGCGGGTTGGAAGTAGCCCTCCGTCATTGCCTGAATGACGGCTTCGGCGTGCGCTTCGTCCACTAAGGCCATCATGCTCCCACCCAGGCCGGCGCCCGAAATCTGGGCGCCCAGGGCGCCAGCGCCAAGGGCAATGTCCACCATCCGGTCGATCTCAGGCGTGCTGCAGCCGTAGTCCCCGGGCTGAAGCTCCAGGGGAAGGGAAGGGTCGGGAGGTTGTCCTTTGAGTCGGCGGAGCTCGGCGGAGAGGTTGCTCACCCGGTCGCCGTCGTGGGAGACGGACATCAGCCGACCGTAGGTGGCGATGTCGCCGGGCGCCAGCACCTCCTCCAGAATCGCTCCCCGCCAGCACTCGGCCAGACCGTAGGTCAGGACGGCCCGGACGGGGTAGCCCTCAGCGGGCTCCCGGTGGGTGGAGAAGAGGCGTCTGAGCAGGTCGGCCTCGGTCGGCCGCTCGGCCAGCAGCTCCGCGCGGGTGCGCCGAAGGGGCACCTCGCCCAGCCAGCGGTAGATGTCTTGCTGGGTGAAGTGGTCCACGACGTCGGCCAGGTAGAAGCGCTTGACGCCGGCCGGCAGCCCCTCCCTGGCCGCGGTCACTTCCGCGTAGACCCCGGGTGCGTCCCGCTGGATGAGTGAGCGGAGGTAGACCTCCCCGAGCTCGTAGGTGGCGGTCTTCTCGTTGAAGGTGTTGCCGGCGGGGCCGGTCTTGTCGGCTTCCAGGCCGGAGCTGAAGACCAGGATCTCGTACCCCCGGGGAAAGGGGATGTAGGAGCGGATGTCCAGCTCGGGCTGGCTCTTCATGTGGACGATGGACCCCCGCCGGCCGAACTTGATGGCCGCGTGGTCGCCACAGCCACCCCGTGTGCCCACGTACCACTCGGCCGTGCCACAGTGGACGGGGTACTCGGCGTCGGCCACCTCGATGCCGTTGGCCGCCAGCAGGGCCTCCATCATCAACACCACCAGGGTCGAGCTGGAGGAGAGACCCACCCGCGGAGGGACGGAGCTGGTGAGCACGCCCTTGATGCCCATCAGCGGCCTGCCGCGGGCAACCATCCGCTGGAGGTAGACGGGGACGGCCGCCAGCTTGTGGACCCAGTCGTTGGCCAGACCGGCCGACTGTCGGCGGTCGGTGAGCTCCTGGGTCCACTCCAGCCAGTCCTCGGCGTCGGCCAGTTGGCGGGCGGGTTTTTCCTCGTTGATGCGGAAGCATCGGCGTCCGTAGTCGGGATCGACGTTGACCACGTCGACACCGTCGTCCCCAGCGACGCTGAAGCAGAGCACGGTCTCCTGCTCCAGGGCCATGGGGTTGATGCAGCTTCCCCGGTGGTCGGTGTGCATGCTCAGGGTGTTGAGCCGACCGGGGGCCCGCACGAAGGCCACGGAGGACTCGCCGAAGTGCCTGCGGTAGAAGTGGAGGAGCTCACCTAAGGTGCCCACCCGCTCGCTCAGCCTGGCTTCGTCGTCCCCATAGACCTCCCGCAGGCGAGCGGCCAGCGGAGCCGGCCGGTCCCGGCACCACCGGGCCCACCGGGCCCACGGCGCTCGGCCGAGCGGCCGTCCACCCACTGAATCCACCGAGGACGTCAAGGTGCCCTCCCCCCTCCAGCGACTCATCGGCCACCGACTACAGCCGTAACGGCGCCCGCTCAACCACCCCCTTCTCCAGGGGCTTGTTCTTGAGCACCTCTTTGGGCCCGTAGAAGCCCTTGGTGATGCGGGTCAGGGAGTAGACGATGGTGTAGGGCCCCAGGAGGGTGCCCGGGTCGGCCACCGAGTTGCAGCCCACCTGGGTGTAGTCGCCCATGATGACCCCCATCTTGGAGCGGCCCAGGTCGTAGCGGACGCCGTCCAGGTCGAGCACCAGGTTCGGCCGCTCCGAGCGCTCGACGATGCCGGCGAAGATGCCCAGGTTGGCCGAGGTGGCCAGAGTCCCGAACTGGGTGCGGTAGCCCACGATGCTGTCGCCCAGGTAGGAGGGGTGGGGGAAGTTGGCCTCGTCCATCAGCACCACGTTCTTCAGCTCTCCCCGAAGAACGGCCCCGTCACCCACGATCACGTCCCCACGGAGGTAAGCCCCCTGACGGACCTCGCAGTCCCGGCCGATGATGGTGGCGCCCTTGAGACCCACGCCCGGCTCCACCGTCGTCCCCTCGCCGATGAAGACGTCACCCCCCCCCAGGAACACACTGGCCCCCACCAGCCTGGCCCCCGGGGCCAGGTGAAGCACCGGGGCGGGGACCTCCGCCTTGGCGGCCCCGATGACCTGGGCCGGTTGGCAGACTGCGCCGGCCTCCAGCACCACGCGGAAGTGACCCGTTGCCTGGCCGGCCTCGGGGAGGTCATCCTCGAAGACCTCCGCGCCTCGGGCCCGCGAGGCCAGCTCCCGCTTGAGCCAGGCCTTGGCGTAGAGCCCGATGGCGTCCAGGACCGTTACCACCGAGTTGACGCCCGGCCAGCGGAAGAGCTCCTGGTGGGCGAAGGGATGAGCCTGAAAGTCGAAGTAGAACTCGGGACGGAGCCGTTCGGGCACCTCCTCGGCCGCCAACTCCACCAGCGCCACCGCCTCCTTCTTCCCCACAGCCATGTCCTCCCGTCCTCAGATTGGTTGCTTTGCCTCACGATGTACGGCGACGGCCGGCCCTTACGCCCTCTACTTCAGGCACTCGCCGATCTTCTTCAGCACCACCTCGTGGAGAGTGGGGTTGGTGGTGGCCACCACGTCGTGGACGGTTTCCACGTCGTCGGTGGCCCGTACGGGGTTGCCGTCGAAGTCGGTCACCACGGCCCCGGCCTGCTGGGCGACGTAGAGGCCCGAGAAGATGTCCACGTAGGGCTGCCTGGGTGCGAAGTAGACGTCGATCTTCCCCTCGGCCACGTCCACGAAACCGTAGGGACCGCCGTTGGGAAGGAAGAACTTGAAGGGGGCCAGAAAGTCCCGGAACCGGTCCACCAGGGGGAAGAGGAACTTGGTCGGCTTCATCGCGTAGGACTCGATGCTCCCACCCTCGATGCCCGTGGCCTCGGGCCGGCCCATCAGCTTCCGGTAGGAGGCGTCCAGCTTGACGCAGTGGGCCAGGCCCTCGCCGGCCAGCTCTCCGATGTAAGCCCCCGTCTCGTTGGCGAAGGCCAGCCGACGGGGGACCGCGTCCCCCACCACACAGCTCAAGGGGCTGAAGTCGGTGTCGTAGAAGGCCAGCGAACTGTACCAGAAGTCCGGGATGCCGTGCTTGAAAAGGAAGCTCCCGTCAAAGGGGTCGGAGACCACGTACAGGGGCTCGCCCGACCCCTCCCCCAGCTCCACACGACCCGCCTCCTCCGAAAGGAGCACCACCGGCCGACCCATCCCGGCCAGCCGGGCCCGGTAGCCGTCCTCCGTGTCCTTGTCCACCCTGTAGATATCGGGGTCCCACTGCTTGAACTCCCCGACCCGTCGCTCCACCGTCTCCCCGCCCACGTTCTCGTCGCTCAGCCTCTGGATGGTGTCCAGGGCCTCGGCCACCATGGCCAGGTTGAGGGCCAACAGCTCCCCATACTTCCGGAAGTTCTCCTGTCGCCGCTGAAAGAGGTCCTCTGCAGCCATCATCTGCGCTCCCGAACGGTGTTCCCAGGTCTGCGACCCTCCGCCCAACGGGTCTCGTGGGCGGGTACCGGGTCTCTGCCGAGGCAGCACTGTACCCAGTCGGACCGGCCGCCGCAAGCAAAAAGCCCACCCGGCACATTTCCCTTGCCCCAAGCGTGTGCAGAACATACACTTACGGCACCCATCGGAGTGCTACTGGTACGAGGACAGAGCCGTCAAGAGCAGCGAGGAGGCGCAGGCATGATCCCGGCCTTGAACCCAGCGACCACGGGCGGTTTCGGGACCCTGGAGGAGACGGTGCTCCTGTGCGAGGAGTTGGGTTTCGGCGGCTTCGACGCCGGACTTCACATGTTCCAGGAGTATGCGGGGGACCGCGACCTCTCGGTGGCCAAGGAACTGCTCGACTCCCACAACGTTGCCCTGGCCTGCAGCGATCCCGACGTCGAGTTCCGCAAAGACGAGGAGACGTTCCGAGAGGGGATGGAGCGTCTGCCCGCCTACGCCGGGAAGCTTCGAGCCCTGGGCTGCTCGCGGGTGATGACCTGGCTCTATCCGGGCATCGAGGGCGACCCGGCCCAGGAGATGCGAAGGACCGCTGCACGACTCAAGCTCATCGCTGGAGGCCTGGCCGCCCAGGACATCCGCTTTGCCCTTGAATGGGTGGGACCGGCCACCTCCCGGAAGGGCAAGAACCCCTTCGTCCACACCCTGGACCGCGCCCTGGAGCTGGTGGCGATGGTGGACGAGCCCAACGTGGGACTGCTCGTCGACTCCTTCCACTGGTACACGGCCAACCACAGTTACGAGGACCTGAAGGCCCTGGACCCCAGGCTCTTCGTCCACGTCCACGTCAACGACGCCCCCAGGAGACCGGCCCGGGACCAGATCGACATGGAGCGCCTGCTTCCCGGACAAGGCATCATCGACCTGGTGGGGTTCCTCCGCATCCTCAAAGACAAGGGGTACGACGGCTACCTGAGCATCGAGACCTTCAACGACCAACTCAAGCAGTTGGGCTGGCAAAAGGCCGCCCGCCGAGCCAAACGAGCCCTGGACTCAGTCCTCGCCCAGGTGTAGGCAGCATCACTGCCTCCGCCTGCCACTGCCACGCAGACCGCCAGTTCTCTCCGTCCTCGGCCTGGACCGACGAGTGCAGCGAGGCCACCCTCTCCGGCGGACAGTCGCGGCGGACCACCATACGGAGGTAATCAGAGAACTGACTTCTGGCCAGTCTTCCGGACATGTCATCTCGATCCAAGCAGGAACCGAGGTAATCGAACCCCACCAGCTCGCCTCCCAGAACCAGGTGCGTTGCCGCCCAGCAGCCCCGACCAACGTCAAGGCTGTCCGCGCCCATTGCTTGGCCGGCCTCAACGTATTCGCGAAGGACAGCCTTGCCTCGTCGGTCGCCACGCATAGCAAGGGAGATAGCCGCTTGAAGACGCAGGTCCTGGTCCTCCGAGTCGAAGTATGGGCGGATGAGCCCCTCCGCATACGGCCCTGTGCGCGCCATCTGCCCCATGAGAGAATTCCAGGCAGGCCAGGATGGCCTGCGTTTGTACCGGTAGACTCGACACTCCGCGTCAAGGACCGAGTAGAGTGTGGCCCGCACTCGGGGAGAAGGGATTCGGGCAATCACACCCGTCACGTCCACCATGAAGAAGGCAGCCACGAAGAGAAGCAAAAGCAACCAAAGGATGACCGCTGCTCGG
>CAZIBA010000054.1:0-1851 GCA_964536795.1 uncultured Planctomycetota bacterium
GCGGTTGTTGATGCAAGCCCCCTCCGGCTCGAAGCAGTCGTCGCCGATGTCCCAGGTCTCGTTCTCGTAGAAGTCCAGGTCGGCGTTTCGCTCCTCATTGTCCAGGTCGCCCCACATTGACGAGGTGATGGCGTTGAAGAAACCGTGCACCCGGTTTCGCCGAACCACGTTCCCCCGGTATCCTCGCACGGAGATGCCCGAGCCTTCGGTGTCGTGACCCTTGTTGGCCGGCCAGGGCCAACCGGTGATGGAGTTGTCATAGACCTCGTTTCCCTCCACCAGGTTGTCGCTGGCTCGTTGGCCGTCGATCCCCACCCCTGTGCGAACCGAGAAGATGGTGTTGCTGCGAATGACACAGTCCGAGACATCACGAAGCCGGACCGCGGTGGCGTACTGGCTGGCCCCGAAGTAACCTATGCGGAAGCCTTCGACGATGACGTACCGGACACCGCTCAGGAAGAAGCCCGTGTCCTGCGCGCCTACCTGGAGGACGTGCTCGTCGGGGTCGGAGCCGTCGGCCAGCTTGAGGTAGAGCCGCCTGGTTCCCTCGCTCAGGTACCAGCCACCCGGCTCGCCGTTGGCCAGTTCGTCCAGTTCGGGTCGGCTGGGATAGTGGTAGAGTCGACGGCCGTCAGCGGCCACGAAGCCGGTCGCCCCGGGAAACCGGCTAACGTACGCGCCGTCGCCGACAGACTCCCACCGGTCCTGCCCCTTCTGCTCGAAGGCTGGGTCGGCACCGGTGAGGAAGACCCCCTCGCCTTGGGCCCGGAAGGTGATGTAGGCATCGGGCCGACCCGACCGGCCGATGACCACCTCTTCCCGGTAGGTGCCGGGAAGCACGACCACCATGTCGCCCGCCTCCACCAGGTCGGCCGCGTGCTGAATGGTCTTGAAAGGACGCTGCCGGGAACCGTCGGCGGAGTCATCCCCCTCGGGCGAGACGCAGTAGGTCCGACCCGAGCCCGTCGGGAACCGTTCGCTCCGGGTCCTGACTGTCCCGCTGGCAGACCTCCGGGCTCCACCAGCCTTAGGCTGAAGGCTGACCCGCACTTCGTACTCACTGTCGGCGGTGAGGTGGAAGATGCTCCCGACCAGCCGGCCGCCGGTGAGTTCCGTCAGGGGATGCCCGCTCCGCCACGGCCCATCCCCCGCCGGGCGGTACTCCAACTGATGGCTGACCGAGGCTCCGACCACGCCCGTCACCCGCACCCCCACGCACTCGAACGTCGGGTACAATTCGAGGGCCCCACCCCCGGCCTCTGCCTCCACGACCACCCGCGCGGCCAACAGCATGCCGACCAGTACCAACAACCCGACCTTCCCGTTACCCAGCAGTGCTTTGCTGCTCATCGTCTCACTCCCTGCCTGCGACGGTCGCCCGAACACTCATCTCCAGCTCGTGACTGTGCCGAAGGGCGGCTGCCTTGTCAAGCCCCGTCACCTGCAGCCGGTCAACGGGGGCGAAGGCGGATAGTGCTTGAATCGGCGGCTCGGCTCTGGTAGCATTTGTGGGCCAGAAGCCCGTGGAGATGGAAGGTGTCCGGGGAAGGTTTCCAGGAAGAGCTGGCCCGCCGACGTGCACTCGAGCTCGCCGCACGTCGGATACTCGGCGTGCCGGCGACCGCCGGCCCGGAGGAGATCCGGATGGCGTTTCGTCGACGGGCCTCCGACCTCCACCCCGACCGTCGCCCCGACGACCCCGACGCCACCCCCGACTTCAAGCGCCTGGTCGCCGCCTACCACCTGCTCATGAACGGCACTGAGCCCTCAGTTCCCCTGACCGACGGCCAGGACACCGAGACGACCGAGCCCCCACAGGCGGGCAAGTACCAGCGGACCCGCTCGGGCTAC
>CAZIBA010000054.1:1861-8715 GCA_964536795.1 uncultured Planctomycetota bacterium
ACGAGCTTGAGGATGAGAAGGAGGGGTGAGGTCGGGTCGGGGTGAACTTCTCGCCAGCTCATCCCTGGAGGCAAGCGGAGAGGAGGTGCGAACATGGGAAGAATCGCGTACACGTTCACGTTGATGCGGGCGTCCTGGGAGGTGCTGAAGAAGGATAAGGAGCTGCTGCTCTTCCCGCTGCTTTCGGCCATCTGCTGCCTGCTGGTGGTGCTGAGCTTCGCTCTGCCGATGTGGAACTCGGACTTCCTGGCGCCTCCCGCGAGAAGTGCCCCTGCCTCCCAGCAGGTCACCTACTACGCCATCCTCTTCGTCTTCTACTGGTGCAACTACTTCATCATCACCTTCTTCAACGCCGGCGTCATCGCCTGCGCGGTGATGCGCATCCGGGGCCGGGATCCCACCGTGGGTGACGGCTTCCGGGCGGCGGCGTCTCGCATCGGTCTCATCGCCGGCTGGGCGCTGGTGGCCGCCACGGTGGGTCTCATCCTGCGAATCATTGAGGACCGGTCCGAGAAGGTAGGCCGAATCGTCGCCGGGCTCCTGGGGATGGCCTGGTCCGTGGTGACCTTCCTGGTGGTGCCCATCCTGGTGGTGGAACGGAAGGGCCCCTTCGAAGCACTGAAGGAATCTACCGCCCGACTTCGGCGCACCTGGGGTGAGCAGCTCGTCGGCAGGTTCAGCTTCGGGCTGGTCTTCTTTCTGTTGGGGCTGCCGGCCTTTGCCCTCATCGTCCTGGGGGTGTTCTCCGGGAGCAGCGTGGTCCTGATCGCCTGCGTGATCCTGGCCGTAATCTACGCCATCTTGCTGTCCCTCATCCAGTCGGCGCTGGCGGCCATCTTCCAGGCCGCGCTCTACATGTACGCCAGCGAGGGGCGGGCGGGCGACGCCTTCACCACCGACCTCCTCTCCGGAGCCATGGGACGCAGGTGAGGCCGACGGATAGCCGACCGTTCTGAGCCTCAGCCGATTGCTGGCAGCCAGAGGGCCGCCCGGCTCCAGGCCAGCCTCAGCGGCAAGACCGTTGGGGGCGGCCGATCCTCTGTTGCCCTCGTCATTCAGTGGTGACGTAGGCGCGGATCATCCAGTCCCACTTCTTCTCCAGGTCGCGCATTTCTTCGGGGATGCGCCCGGACTTGGAGTGGGTGGTCTCGATATCCGTGTCGTAGTGGGTGTAGATGCCTTTGTACTGGTGGGCCTGGGGGTTAATGAGGACCCAGAACGCGCTGGGGACCTTGACCGGCTTCACCTCAACGTCGACCCACTGCTCCTCGTAGGTGAAGAGCGCGTACGGGATGCGCCCGGTCCCAAGCATGCGACCTTCGTCGTCGAAGACGTAGTAGTCGGCAAAGGTCGTCTCGGGGTCGTAGCCGCTCCCGTAGCGCGACGCGTATGTCCGAAGGCGCGTCAGCGTGGCCCCTTCGGGCACGTTCTCAAACCTGACGGCCGGGCCCGAACCACCCATGCTCATCTTGCCGTCCGATTCGCCGTCGTCATTCTTGATCTCGACGAGACCTTCCTGGTCCCATGGGCCGACAGCCTTTCTCGGCTCCAGCCAGACGCCCAGGTTCGGCGAGACTTCCTTGGGCGGGTCCTGGGTCACCACCAGACGGACCATCCAGTCATACTTCTCGCCTATGTCGCCGGGCTTCTGGTCAGGCAGACCGGTCTTGGAGAAGCATTCTTGGTCCGAGCTGTCGTAACCCACATAGACACCTTTGGTTTGGGAAGGATTGAAGGCCACGTTGAGCCAGAAGGGCAGTGAAGCGACATAGCTCGCCTCGACGACAGGAAGTTCAACCGGCGGCACGGGCACTTTGTACCAACGCTCGTCGCCGCGCTGGAAGATGGAATAGGGCTTCTTGATATACGTGACCGTCTTGAACTCGCTGTCACAAAGCGTGATGGTGAAGTCGTCGCGGGGAGGCTGGGCGGTGCCATATCGGCTGCCGAAGATGTGCACCTCGGTCAGATACCACTTCCCGGCCGGGCACTGAAACTGCACGAAGTGCCCCGAGGCGCCCAGGCTCACCCTCCCCTCCATCGTCCCATCGTCGTGCTTCAGCACCATTTGCGCCGGTACGCCCGGGCCGGGCCGCACGTCGGAACGGGGCTCGAGGACAAACGGGCGCTCGCCCTCGGGTGCTGACTCGAGCCTCGTCCCTCTGGGAACGATCTGAACGACTGAACCCACGATGGCCACCTCGCCGCCAACGGAATCAGCCACGTCCTCCAGGGCTTCCATCACTGAGGCGGCGTGCATCCTTCCGGTGTAGGGCATCTCTTCCTGGATGTCGCGGCCAACGACGATGTTGATGTCGGCCGCCTGTCGCAGGAAGTCCACGACCGTACGCAATGGTGCTTCGTTGAAGTCGAAGCTCACCGGCCGCTCAAGCTTCTTTCTCAGCTCGGCGTCAACCACCAGCTCCGTCGGCTCTGCCTGCGGGTGCAGCCCAGGCGATAAGAGCCGCCAGGTTGCCGCCTCGGACTGAAGCCCCTTGGGCACGAACATGATGACAGAATCGACGAGGGCGAGTCCGGCCCCGGCCTGCTCGGCAATCAGCCCCAGCGCGGTGCCGAGCTTCACGTCTTCCAGCGTCAGCGTGACGGAGGGGTCAACCTTTTGCAGGTCACGGTGAATGACGATGTTGATATCCCCTATCGTTCTCAGAAACTCGGCCACGTCCTCAAGCGGATTCTCGGAGAAGTGAAAACTCACCGGGCGGTCCAGCTTCTTTTTCAGCTCAGAGTCCCCGGGGAGGTCGGGCTGCGCTCCCCCAACGCCCGTCGCGGGGGCAAGGGGCGGTCGCAGGGCCTCGACCTCGGCCTCGAAAGCTTTGGGCACGAACAGGATGACGGAATCGATGAGGGTGAACTCAGCCCCGGCCTGCTCGGCAATCAGGAAAAAGGCGGTGCTGAGTTTGACGTCTTTGAGCGTCAGCGTGACGGAAGGGTCAACCTTTTGCAGGTCACGGTGAACAACCACGTTGATGTCCGCCATCGTCCTCAGGAAGTCGGCCACGTCCTCCAACGGTGTCTCACTGAAGGAGAGATCGGCCCTCCGCTCAAGCGCCTTCCGAAGCTCCTCCTCGGCGGTCAGCGGCTGCTCTTCGCCGGCCCGTTCCTCGGCCACAGGGCTGAGTTGCTCAGCGGGGGCGGCCTCGGCGTTCCGGTTGCTTAAGGTCAAGCTGGTCGCAAGCAACAGGAGTCCCAGAGCGAGCGTACCGACAACGAGCAAACCCGGCAGACCAAGTCGTGGCTTTGGCATTCCCTTTCCCTCCAGAATGCGGGTCACCCGCTGGCGGATGACACTGGGTCGATGAGCAAAGCTGAGCGCGGGGGTCGGTCGGCCGTTGACCGCGTGCTCGGCCAGCCCGGCCAGTGACCTCGCGTAGGCGCTTCGGCTTCCCAGGGCAGCGACAGCCCAGTCGTCACAGACGTGTTCCTGCTCCAGTTCGTACCGTCGGCTGGCCAGCCAGACCAGCGGATGGAAAAAGAGCGCTGCTTCCAGCAGGCGCCGATAGACCGTTGTCAGAGCGTCCCAGCGTTTGACGTGGGCCAACTCGTGGTAGAGGGCGTGGGCGATAATCGGCCGATCGCCGGCGCTGAGAAGCGACGTCGGAAGGACGATGACCGGTCGGAGTATCCCCACCGTCACCGGAACCGACACCAGTTCCGAGGTCTGCAACTCCACGGCCCGCCGAACCCCGAGCTTCCGGCTGCCGGCTTCAACTTCCCCTGCCTGCCAAGCCTCACCCGGCTGCGTGGTCGTCCGGAGCAGCTTCCGGACCCACCCATCCGAAACCCCCAACCGGAGCAACATGACCATCGCTCCCACCACCCACGCCAGCACCAGTCCAGCCGCGGCCACGCCCCAAGACCACCCGGTCCCAGTCGCCGGCGGCGTCTCGACCTCGACCACAGCCACCGGCGTCACTGGAGGGGGCCCTGTCTCCACGGACGGGGTGCTCGCAGCCGGCATGCTCTCGTCAGCCGACGGCGTTCCCGCTTCCTCGGCAGCCTCTGGTTCCTCCGTAGCCGCCGGCCGGGATGCCTGAGTGAGGCTTGGGGTCTGCCAACGGCTCCTCAGGCCTTCGAGAGAGGCTGTCGGAAGCGGCGTCACGTGAGCTGCCAGAGGAAGAAGTGGTACCAGCACCAGAGCGGTCAGCCAGAGTCCTGCGCGGAACCCCGCTCGCGCCCGGGGCACAAGTGAAGCCACGAGCCACGTTGCCGCCAGCAAGCAGACCGCCTGCCACGACCATGACAGCAGCCCACTTCCGACGACGGACGCTACCCCCTGCCACTCCTGCCATAGACTACTCATTGCTCTGCTCCCCCTCCGTGAGGCCCCCCGCGAGGGGAAGGAAGGCCGAACGGAGTCGTGGCCGATTTCTCCGGTCCTTGCTCCCCTTCGCCCCTGACCAACGTGTCCCTCAGGCGCTTCAGCTCTTTCTCATCCAGCTCACCCAGCTCCAGGAGCCTCGTCAGCAGCAGCTCCTTGGAGCCGTCGAACACCCGGTCCAGCAGGTCCCGGAGCATGTGTCCGCTCACCTCGGCCTCAGGGACGAGAGGACGGTACACGTACCTCCGGTCCTCCTCTTCGTGGGTGAGAAAGCCTTTCTCTTCCAGCGTCCTGAGCATCGTCAGAACGGTGGTATAGGCGAGGTCCCGCTGCCGAGCCACCTCGTCCCGTACCTCCTGAACGCTGGCCCGGCCCAGCCGCCAGACTACCTTCATCAGCAGCAGCTCCACCGGAGCCAATGTGAGCCTCTTCCTGGCCATTCTGGCCTCCTTACTACTGCGGTAGTATTAGTCTCATAGTATAATTACCCCGGAGGTAGGCATCTGTCAACCAGAAAAAGCGGAAAAAGCGCGCATTTTTTTGCATCCCCCGAGCAGTCGGGTATTCTTGAGCCCGGCGTCACCCCGGCGACGCAGCCTGCAGAGCGCCCTGACATCAGTCTACATGACGGGCCATGTGGTCCTATTCCATGCGGGACCGCAGCTGTCCGGCGAACGCAGCGCGTGACCGGGCCATCACTGCCACCACGCGCGTACTGATGCGGTGGCAGAAGCAGAACTTGAGGTCCGCGACGGTATCTGACCGGCTGGGCGGACCGACAGAAAGCCGACGGCTCTGCTGAGGCTTACGGACCATCGAGCCCGGCCACGCACTGCGAACCTTGACCTCAGCTTGCGGACCGGCTATTGCAGCTGCATTTGAGGACGGAAGGAAGCGGAGAAAGACAGGTCCGGTGAGCATTTGGGCTACACGCATTCGCGCAAAGGCTGCGGCAGCCACAGCGCTCGTGGCTTTTCTGCTCGAAGGAGTAACGGTGATGACTGACGAACGCATCCAGGTCTGGCCGGACAACCCATGGTACTGGCAGTACAAGGGGAAGCCCGTCCTGCTCCTGGGGGGCTCCGACGAGGACAACCTGTTCAACCATCCAGAGCTGAGCAGGGCTAATCTCAAGAAGCTGCAGGAGCTTGGCGGGAACTACATCCGCCAGACGCTCTCCTGCCGGGATGAAGGCAACGTCTGGCCCTTCCTCCAGGTCGAAGGGAAGTACGACCTCGACAGGCCCAACCCCGAGTTCTGGGACCGATTGGCCAGGTCCTGCCGGGACGCCTACGAGCGCGGCATCGTCGTGCAGATCGAGCTCTGGGCCACCTTCGATTTCTACCGCGACGGCTGGCTCAAGAACCCCTGGAACCCGGCCAACAACGTCACCTACACCACCGAGAACACCAGGCTCGTCCCCGAGTGGGACCACCACCCGGCCCGGAAGGCTCAGCCTTTCTTCTCTTCCGTCCCCGAGCTCAACAACGACACGGTCCTGCTTGCCTACCAGGAGGCCTTCGTCCGCAAGGTGCTCGATGCGACCATCGACCTGCCCAACATCCTCTACTGTCTGGACAACGAGACCAGGACCCCACCCGAGTGGTGCTGGCACTGGGGCCAGTTCCTGGCCGAGGAGTCGAAGGTGCGGGGTGTGCCCATTCAAGTAACCGAGATGTGGGATGCCCACGATATTCGGACAGAGCAACACGCGGCTACGTACGAGCACCCCGATCTCTTCTCCTACGTCGATATCTCCCAGAACAACTGGCAGGTGGGTCAGGCCCACTACGACCACCTGATGTGGATGCGCAGGACCCTCAAGAAGCAAGCCGGGGGTATCAGGCCGATGAACAACGTCAAGGTCTATGCGCGCCTTGGCGGGGAGTCCGGCTTGCTGGACGTCAGCCTTGACCGCTGGTGGCAGAACGTCTTTGCCGGCTGCGCCTCCACCCGCTTCCACCGGCCAACCGGGGGAAGTGGCATCGGGCTGGGACTTGAGGCCCAGCAGGCCATCCGGGCCGCCCGCACCTTCACCGACGCCTTCGACATCTTCTCCACCAAACCCCACCCCGAGCTGCTGTCCGGCCGCGAGGAGAACGAAGCCTATTGCCTGGCCGACCTCGGCAAGGTCTACGCCCTCTACTTCCCCAAGGGAGGCGAGGTCCGCCTGAGAATCGGACGCACCGGGAAGCAGCTCGAGCTTCGCTGGTTCGACGTGAGGACGGCCCGCTTTGCCGACCCCGAAGCCATCCCAAGCGAGGCCGAGGTCGTGCTCGTCACCCCCGATAACGAGCACACCTGGCTGGCGCGCATCCAGTAGCCCTCCGGGAGCGGTGAGCAGGCGGTTCGCCGAAGACGCAGGACGCCGAGGCCGAGGATGCAGGCGAGTTCGTGACCGCGTTGGCGGGGCGCGAGTTCGGCTCCCGGGCCTGGGAAGTCTTTGGCGAACCGGTGGGTCACGGGCACACTCCTTTCGGGTGGCGCCCACGACGCCCTCGGCTCTGCCTCCGGT
>CAZIBA010000055.1:0-7733 GCA_964536795.1 uncultured Planctomycetota bacterium
GGGGCCGACGTAATCGCCACTGTCGATGGCCAGGCTGCCTGCCTTGTGGATGACGAAGCTGTTCTCGTCGTGGTGCTGATGACCTTCGTACCAGTCGCCACACTGGAAGACGGCAAAGGTGTCCTGCGGCCCCCAGCCCGAGCGCATGATCACCCAGCCGATGCCCTCGTGCAGGCTGACCAGGGGTTCCCTGGTGATTTCAGGTATCTCGGGGATGGTGGGGTCGTACCAGGCCAGGTGGATCCAGCGTCGACCCGGGTAGTCCCTGGACGCGTGGTTCCGCACGTACTGGACGTAGGGGTCGCGCCAGTGCGTGTTGACCAGCACGGCAGGGACGCTCATGGCATCGCTGAAGCCTGACTCGTCAGGCCCCGGGCCCGGCTTCTTTTTGATGTCGTCGGAGAGCACCGGCCCGTGATCGTGGTTCCGCCGGGCGTAGACCACAAACTTGAAGACGTTGCGCGAGAAGGTGGACCTGGCAAACAGGTTCTCACCGGTGGCCGAGCGCCAGCACTGGTACTCCAACATCTCGTCCAGGAGGAACAGGGAGAGGTAGCTCAGACTCTCGTGCCAGCCGCCGTTGCGACCGGCGACCTGGTTGCGCGCCGGCACCAGGTGGTTCCGGAGCAGGTCGGCGCAGAAATCGAGGTAGCCTTCAGTACCGGGGCGCTCCCAGGCTGCCCTGAGCACCCGCTCATGCGACTGCAGGTACCATTGGGGGCGGAGATCGTCGAAGCCTTCTCCCCAGAGGGCCACGCCGGGGTAGACGATTAGGCCGTGGTGCGTGGGCAGTTGGTTCATGTAGTCCGAATGGCGCCAATAGGGAAGCACCGTCTCCTCGCAGAGGGTGAACATACCCTCGGCAAGCCGGCGGCGTTCCGCGTCGGAAAGCGCGTCGTAGCACCAGTCGTAGACGATGGCGAGGCTGCGAGCGCGCATCCCCGCCGTCCACGGATCGGGTCTGGCTTCATGGGGGAGCAGGTCTTCCACGTAGGTCTGGATGACAGGGAGGAGTTCAGGGTCGCGCTCCAGGAGGTAGAGGAAGCAAGCGGCGTCGGAGTTGTGGACGTTGAGCCACATGTTCCCCCCGGGCTTGAGGCCCAGCACGTAGCTCTTGAGCTCGGCGAAATCACCGGCAAAAGCCGGGCTCTGTATGCGCGCCCGGAGGCCGGGCAGCTCCTCGGGGGTGAAGTAGATCCGCGGGCGCTCACTCCTGACGTGGTAGCCCTCATCCGCACGGGCGAACCCACAAAGCACACAGAGTACACCAGCAGCCAAGAACAGGCACCGTGTCAGCATCACTTCCCTCTCTCCTTACCTGAGAAGCACCAGTCCGTAGTAGTTCTGCTCGTCGTCGCGGTGGCGGACCACGTCGATGGGGAAGCCGGCGTCGCGGGCGGTCTTGAAGACGTCGATGCCCGAGGCTTCCATGCAGGGCCGGGCCTCCTGTGGGTGCCGGCAGCCCTCCTCAAAAGCACACTCCTCACACAGGTGGCAGGGACCCGACCCGTAGGAGAAGGCTTTGTAATAGTTGGCCAGGAAGGCTTCCCGCTCCAGGGTGACCACCAGCTCCTTCACCCCCGCGCCCGGCCCACAGTGGACGAGGATGGCCCTGGTGTACCCGTCCAGCAGCTTCCGGGTTCCCTCGGGCGCCCAGGAGTGAGGCGGGCACATAAGCGAACTCCCGTAGCCCCCGCAGCCGAACTGACACTTTGCCCGCACCAACTGCGCGGTCGTGACTTTCTTGGTGGAGATAACCTCGGCCTCGCTGGCCCCCAGCTCCACCGCCCGGTCGCAGAGCTGCTTCGGAGTAAGTCCGTACGGTCGAGGACGATACGGTTTTCTCTTGGACGAATTTGTGCGCGCCATCACTTTCCCCTTCCAGCGGTCGCTGCTTCCTTCCGAGTTCCCTCTGAGCCCTGAGGGTGGAGTGTAGCGCCTCGGTCGGCGCTGTCAACGCCCTGGGAGGGCTCCCGGCCGCCGGCGCGGCCCGCACGTGCGCGGTTGACTGGACCGGGACCTCCAGGTAAGAGAGATGGGCCAACCCGTGCGGAGCGAACCTGAGAGGCACATCGTGGCAGCGGAAGAGCCACACGTGAACGACGACCGGAGACGTCCCCACCCGTTCTACCAGCGGGCAGCCGAGTACCTGGGCCTGGAGCGCAACGTGATGGTGATGGTTGCGGCCGGCTCGCTTCAGGGCCTGGGGACGATGCTCTGGCAGGGCTACACGGTCAAGGTGTTGGACGCCCTGGGGGCGGCCAGTTGGATGACGGGCTTGTATCTGGCTACCGGGGGCCTCACCGGGGCGCTGGCCCCCTACCCGGGTGGCCTGCTGAGCGACCGGTTGGGACGGGGCCGGACGCTGATTCTGGGCAGTGTCCTGGCGCTGGCGGGCTTTACGCTCTACCTGGTGGCCCCCACGTGGTGGATGTTCATCCCGGCGACGATCCTGGCCGGCTTTGCCGGCAGCATCCGGTTCACGGGCTCCTTGGCCCTCACCGGTGACCGCCTGCGGGAGTACCGTCGGGCCATCAGCGTGGCGGTGCAGAACGTCGTCGGCCGGCTGGCCACGGTGATCAGCCCTCCTCTGGGCGGGGCCCTCATCGCCTACATGGTCGTCAGGTTGACCCAGAGAGCCGAAGGGACCGTGGCGGAAGAAAGGCTGCAGACACTCGGTCTTCTCTACGGGTTCCGCTGGGCGGTGGCCATCACCATCGTGCTGACGGCCGTTGCCATCCTGCTCCAGCGCCGCTACTACAAACTGCCACCCGCCAAACGGGACGACGGCCCCCTGCACCCCGTGCACGTGTTCTGGTCCATGGGGGGAGAGCTGAAGAGACTGCTTCTGGCCGACAGTCTGGTCCGGGTAGGGTCGCGTCTCTACATAGGCTTCATCCCGCTCTATATCCTCAACGTACTCAGGCGGGGGTATGTGGAATGGGGGTCACTGCAGGCGGTGATGGCGGCCACGTCCATCCTGCTGTACATCCCGGCCGCCAAGCTGGCCGACCGTGGTGGTCGCGCCAGCCGACGCCCCTTCGTGACCGCCACGTTGCTCTTCTTCTCTGCCTTTCCACTGGTCCTGGTGCTGGCGCCCTCGGCGACGGTGTGGCTGGTGCCGGTGTTCATCATCGGGGGGCTGCGGGAGTTGGGCGAGCCGGCCCGCAAGGCCCTCATCATGGACTTGGCTCAGGGATCAGGTCTGGGCCGTCAGATAGGGACCTACAACATGGTGCGCGGCATCGCCATGTCGCTCTCGCCTCTCATCGGCGGGCTGCTCTACGGGCGGAACCCGGTGGTCCCCTTCGTGGTGGGTGGCTTCGTCAGCGGACTGGGGCTCCTGTGGTTTGTCCTGGAGGGCATGCTGTTCCGACCCCAGGAAAATGAGTTCGACCGCTAACCTAACGAGCTTCGCTTGTCTCGGCTGTCTCCGCCGGCCGGCGGACCTGCCCGAGAAGAGCTTTTGACTGGACTCACCGGTGGGCAAGAGGAGAGAGGCGGTGCCTCCAGGAGGCAGGGTGAAGGCCCTCGTCCCACGGGAGAGTTTGAAAGCAACTCGGATATGCCTTACACTACTACTTGAGCGTATGGGAGCGCACGCCCTCGGGGGAGGTCGGAAGACTCTGGCTGCAGGGGCGCCCAGCGAACCGTGTCACTGGAGGAGTGAGCGCATGAAGGCAGCACTCGTGTTGGCCGTCTTGTGGGTTCTGACGCTGTGGACTGCGTCCGTGCGGGCAGCTGAGGAAGAGCCGAAAGGGGCAGCGGTCAGTGAGGCCGCGCTCAAAGGGAGGACGGACGTCGTCTGGTTCGAGGACTTCGAGTCGCCCGACTGGAAAGACCACTGGAACCTGGAGGTGACCGAGGGCGCGGAGACAACGGACGATGCTCGGTTCGTCTTCCAGGGCAGTCGGGCCTTCGCCGTTCGCTCCAGTAAAGGCGAGCACGGAAGCGTGGGCGGGTCGGTCTACTTCCCCCAGGGCTTCGACACGCTCTACGTCCGCTACTACCTCTACTTCCCCAAAAACTTCGTCTGGGGTCAGGGCCGTTACTGCCACCTCAAGCTTTTCGGCTTGGAAGGCCTGCGCACGGGAGAGCGGTGGAAACCCACCCCCGCGGGCACCAAGCCCACCGGCAGCGACAAGTTCTCCAGCCGAATCTGTGCCCGCCCGCAGACCGGTGAACTGCACTTCTACGTCTACCACCCGGACCAGCGCGGCGGCTACGGTGACAACCGGGAGTGCACGGCCGGCCTCCAACGGGGTCGCTGGCACGCCGTCGAGACCATGCTCAAGGTGAACACCGTAGGTCAGAAAGACGGCCAGGTCGCTTGCTGGCTGGATGGTAAGCTGGTGGGGCGAGCCGAGGGGTTGCGCTTCCGTACTGCCGAAGACCTGCGCATCAGAAAGGCCCGCTTCGATAACTACTGGGGAGGCGCTGGTGACGAGAACACCGCCCCCGTTGACCAGGTCCACTACATGGACAACATCGTGGTGGCCACCGACTACATTGGACCTGCCGAGGCCCCAGCGGAGGGAAGCGGAGCCCGGTAAGCCCGGCCGCTGGGAACCATGCTCGACGACACCGCCGGAAGACGAGGAGGAGGAGGATGAGGGCAGGAACCGTGTGTGCCGTGTTGTGCCTGCTTGTGTTGGCGGCCGCGGGCGCATGGGCGGCCGAGGAGGCCCCGAAGGGAGCGCCCGTGAGCGAGACCGGGCTTGCGGGTCGGGCCGACGTCGTCTGGTTCGAGGACTTCGAGTCGCCCGAGTGGAGAGAGCACTTCACCGGTATCACCGAGGAGGCCGAACTCACCGAGGACCCAGAGCACGTGTTCGGGGGGGACCGGGCGCTGGCCATCCGTTCGATCAAGGGCAAGCACGGAAGTGTGGGCGGGTCCTTCTACCGCCCTGAAGGCTATGAGAAACTCCACGTCCGCTACTACCTCTACTTCCCGAAGGACTTTGTCTGGGGCCAGGGACAGTACGCCCATCTGAAGCTCTTCAGTCAGGCCGGCCGGCTTTCCGGGGGACGTTGGGCCGGGTACACCTCTGCCGGCACCAAACCGACCGGGAGCGACAAGTTCTCCTGTACCGTCGCCGCCAAGCCCAAGACGGCTGAGCTGGAGTTCTACTTCTACCACCCCGACCAGCGTGGCGGGTACGGCGACCACAAGGCGCTCACGGCGACGCTTGCCCGGGGACGTTGGCAGGCCGTGGAGTCGATGGTCAGGGTGAACACCCCGGGGAAGAAGGATGGTGAAATCGCCTGCTGGTTGGACGGCAAGCTCATCGGTGAGGTCAAGAACATCCGCTTCCGCGACATCGAAGACCTGCGCATCCGCTCGGTGGGCTTCTCCAACTACTGGGGGGGTGCGGGCGACGAGAACACCGCCCCCGTGGACCAGGTCCACTACATGGATAACCTGGTCATCGCCACCGACTACATCGGCCCGGCCCAGACGCTGGCGGAGATGACCCGGGAAGAGCTGGCCCGGTACGACGGCCAGCAGGGCCGACGGGCCTACGTCGCCTTCAACGAACTCATATACGATGTCGCGGACAGCCCGACCTGGACGACCGGCGTCCACTACCGGGTCCCCAAGGAGGGTACCGACCTCTCCGGGACCCTGGACGGGGGCCCCCACGAGGCCGGCCTCATCGACGAGTACCCGGTCGTGGGCAGGCTGGGGGGCCCGGGGGGAGGCAAGGGAGAGTAGCAGGGAGCACAGAAGAGGAAGGCCGATGCCGACCAAGGGCGTCTTCTTCGACCTGTTCGGGACGCTCCTCATCTACGGTGACACGACGGTCGCGTGGTCGGACTGGGTGTCGGCGTTTCACAGCTCAATCTGTCGCTTTGGGCTGTCGATGTCGAAGGAAACGTTCGCGTGTCGCTACCGCGGACTCTTCGCGCGGCCTGAGCCGCCGCCACGCGGTGACGGACTGACCGTTCACGCTCGGCGCCTTCGGGCTTTCTGCACTGAACTCGGGTTGGACCTGACACCGGACGTCGTCCGGAGGACGGCCAGGACCGCCCTTGAGGCCTGGCAGCAGCACATATCCCTCGATCCGGAGGCCCTTCCTGTGCTTCGGGCGCTCAGGGAGACGACGCCACTGGCTCTCGTCACCGACTTCGATGACCCGCCTCACGTCCGGTCGCTGCTCTCGGACCTAAGGCTGGCTCCCTTCTTCGCTGCCGTCGTGATTTCGGGTGAGGTAGGCGTGAAGAAGCCGAGCCCGGACATATTCGCACCTGCCCTCGCGCGCACCGGCCTGGCGCCTCAGGACGTTCTCTACGTGGGAGACACGGCCAAAGACGTCGAAGGGGCGCGAGCTGCGGGACTCCGACCCGTACTCATCCGCAGGCCGAGGGCGGACGGCGCCCCGCTTGCCCTGGACCTCAAAGCAGACGGGCGACCGCTGCCCGCCTCCGACCCGCTGGCCGGGCCCGACCCGCCGGCCACCATCTCGGCTCTGACGGAGCTGCTTGGTCTGGTGTGAGCAGGGGTTCGGCCGACACCGGAAGGAGGGGAAAGTTGACTGCGCTTCCGAGAACGCACGGCCTGGCGGCACCGCTCGCCCTGCTGGTCGCCCTGCTGGTGGCGGTCGTGGCTGGAGAGGTCACGGAGAAGCCTCCCCTGCACAAGCCGGCGCCGGCCGACAACGCTGAGGGGGGAGGTGTCCTGACCTATCGCCAGGTCAACCCAGACGAGCTGAACCGGCTCTTCGAGTACGGGGGGTACTCGGCGAAGCTGGTCGAACCCCTCACCGAAGAGCAGGAGCCCAAAGCCCTCCCCCGCTTCGTGGGAACACCCGTCTATTTCTCCCTCCAGTTTGGCGGACCCGACAACGAAGCCTACCTCGCCGTCTTCGACCCGAAGGCCAACAAGGGCCAGGGCCTCTTCTACTTCGACTCCGACCGTGACGGTGACCTGGCCGAGGAGGAGCCGCTGGCGTCGCCGGCGGGGCAGTCCGGTCAGAGCCTGTTCGGTCCCATAGAGGTGCTTCTCCAACGTGACGGTGCCTGGGCCCCCTACCACTTCTGGTTCGGCGCCGCTGGACGGACGGTGGTCGTGGGCATCTGGCCCTTTCGCCGGCCGGAGCTCCAGGTCAGCCATTGGTACCTGCACGCGGGAGGCTGCAACTTCGGTGAGGTGACCTTCTTCGGGCGCACCTACCGGGCCGCCACCTACGACAACTGGACCGACGGCTGCTTCAACAGCATCTGCTGGAGCTGCGAGAGACAGGGCGACCTCATCGCCGTCGACTTCAACGACAACGGCCGCTTCGAGCGGGACGAGTGCCTGCTGGTGGGCGAGCGAGGCCGGCACGACGGACGGTGGTACACCAAGACGGTCAGCACTGACGGGACCAAGGTCACCTTCGGTCCGCTCGAGGTGCCCTTCGGCAGCTTGGTGAGCGACTGTGAGAGGTTCTTTGTGCAGATCTCCTCGCGCACGAACCTGGGCGCCATCCCTCTGGAGGGGAAGGCCGGCCGGTTCGACGTCCCCGCCGACACCTACAGCCTCTACCAGTGCTGGGGTGAGGAGACCGACGAGGACGGGAGCGTCTGGCGCTTCCAGGCCCGCTACGACGGTCCCTATCCCAAGTTCGAGGTAGTTGAGGGAGAGCTTTCGGACTTCCGGTTCGGCTCGCCCTTCGTCCTGACAGTGACTGCAGCGCCGGACGGTCCCTACCGTCCGGGGCAGTCGGTCTGGCTGGCCGCTGAGCTCACCG
>CAZIBA010000055.1:7743-8666 GCA_964536795.1 uncultured Planctomycetota bacterium
TCACCGGTGCCGGCGGGAAATTTTACACTATCAGGCGAGACGCTGCCCCCGTCAGCATCCGGGTGAAGCTGACCGTCGAGGACAGCGCGGGTGAGGAGTTGGCCAGCTTCGAGGTGGCCTTGGGGCAAGGCTACGTCACTGGACCTGGAACGGCACCGTCGGTCGAACTGGTCATCCCTACGGACGCGCGCGGTGACCTCGTGGTCAAACCCAGCACGGACCTGGGCCCCTTCGGCGTGAACGCCAAGGAGCTGGTCCTGAAGGTCGAATAGCCCCTTCCAGGACTCGGGCGGCATCATCAAGCTGGAGTGTCAGAGGCAGAAGTGACGAACCCTGATGGGCTCACCACCATCTCCTTCGACGGGGATGGGACGCTCTGGGACTTCGAGAAGGTCATGCGCCATTCCCTGAAGTATGCGCTGAAGGAACTCTGCCGCGCTGTCCCGGGTCCCGCTGGTGGACTCTCGATCGACGCCATGATTGCCATCCGGGATCGTGTCGCTGAGGAGCTGAAGGGCAAGGTCACCAACCTCGAGAAGGTCCGGCTCTTCGCCTTCAAGAGGGTTTTGGAGCACGTCGGCGTCCAGGACGACGACCTGGCTGCTCACCTGAACGCTGTGTACCTCAGGCATAGGTTCGAGGGAATGTGCCCGGGCGGGTCTTGTCCCGCCCGGTTTTGGCACGGCCGGGCAAGACCGGCCGTGGCACATCGCGCTGCGGGTTGGAGGGCAGGTTTGGGTTCGTCGTGTTCTCGCAGGACCACGGCGTCGAGAAACCCGACCCCGCGCTGTTCGAGGTAGCCATGCGGCAGGCCGGCTGCGGTGCGCGCGAGTTGCTTCACGTGGGAGATTCACTCGAAGACGACGTAGCCGGCGCACGACGGGCAGGCGTACGTTCGGTCTGGCTGAACCGCGAGCGCAAGC
>CAZIBA010000056.1:0-221 GCA_964536795.1 uncultured Planctomycetota bacterium
ACTGTTGACGAATCGGGGGACCATTTCGAGACAAGGCACCGGCGCAAAGACGGCGCTCCGGGCCCCCACCACCACCTGGGCCTCTCCGCGCTGGATGCTGCGCCAGTAGCGGGCCCGCTCGCCCGCGGCCAGGTGACTGTGGAGCACGGCCACCCGCTCGAAGCGCTCCCGGAAACGGGCGATGGTCTGCGGGGTGAGTGAGATCTCGGGCACCAGGACGA
>CAZIBA010000056.1:231-8656 GCA_964536795.1 uncultured Planctomycetota bacterium
GCCACCACACGGGCGATGACCTGCAGGTAGATCTCGGTCTTCCCCGAGCCGGTCACGCCGAACAGGAGCAGCACACCGAACTGCCCTGCCCTCAGGAGCTCCTCGGCCTGACCCATGGCCCGGGCCTGCTCCCGGTTGAGGGTGTGAGGTGGGCGCAGACGGACCCTGGGGTAGCGGAAGGGCTGCTCTTTGTCCACCCAGCGACGGGCAATGAGACCTTCTTTCTCCAGGGCGCCAGCGACGGCCCGGGTGCAGCCGACCTCGTCGAGCAGGCCCTTCTCCTCGCCCCGGCCGCCCCGGGCCAGCAGTGCGCGAAGGAGGGCTACCCGTTTGGTCAGCCTCTTGGACGAGGCCTCGACGTAGGCGCGGACGGCTCCTTCGTCGGCCTTCAGAGCAAGCTCGGCCACCCGCTCCACACCCACCTTCAGGCGCACGGGGGAGGGGAGGATGGCCTCCAGCGCCTCGCCCAGTCCGCAGACGTAGTACTCGGCCATCCAGCGGGCCAGTTCGAGCAGCTCCGCCGACAGCAGGGGTTCGGGGTCGAGGACTGCCTCGATGGCCTTGACCTCGGAGACCGAGGGCTCATCGGCAAACCCCACACAGTAGCCCACGAGGTGTCGGCGGCCGAAGGGTGCCCGCACCCGACTCCCCACCTGGAGCCGGGGCGCCAAGTCGGGGGGGATGGAATAGTCGAAGGTCTTCTCCAGGGGGAGGTTGAAGACCACCCGGGCGTAACGTGGCGCCGTCACTCTCGTCTTGCCCACCGGTGAGTCGGGTCGAAAGCTCTTCTCCGGCAGGCAGTGCGTACAGTCGAGACAAGCGAAGCTCGGTGGTCCGGCCACACCAGCTCCCGGTTCCCGGTCCCTGGTGCTCATCGGCTACTCCAGGTTGGCGTGGCGTTCGGTCATCTCCTGGACGGTCACCTCGCCGCTGGCGATGAGGGCCTGGGCGGCCGTGTCCAGGAAGAGGAGCAGGGCCTGCTCGAAGAGGGAACCCCCGAACTGCTCGCTGGGCACTTCGTCTTCGAGCCGGAGGCGCGTGGCGGCGGGGATGGTGACCACCAGGTCGGCCTCGCCGGCCAGGTCGGTCTCCGGGTGGGCGGTGAGGAGCACCACCGGGGCCCCCAACTCCTTGGCCTGACGGACCCGCAGGGCGGTGGTGGCCGTCCTGCCCGTGCCCGAACCGGCCACCAACAGGTCCTCGGGCGTGATGGGTGGGGTGGCCGTCTCCCCGACGACGAAGCTCTGCAGACCCATCTGCATCAGGCGCATGGCGAAGGCCCGCAGCATCAGGCCCGTCCGGCCCTGACCGGTGACGAAGACGCGCCGAGTGGCGCGGCCACTTTCGGGTTGCCCGTCGGGCCTTTCGGAGACGAGGTCCTCTCCGGCAGGCATCGGGGACAGTCGAGACAAGCGGACCTTGCCCGAGAGCAAGGCGCGCTGGAAGGCCAGCAGCTCCTCGTCCTTAACCTGGCCCAGCACCCGGGCCAGCTCGTTGAGAATGTCACGGGACAGACGCTCGAACACCCGTTTCTCCCTGGGGAATGGACCTTGACGAAGGGCTGACTGCGTCTCTCCATCCTACGGGCCCGAAGTCCAAACGGACGCCCGCACGGGCGGATGCGATAGCTCGCACGACCGCCGACCGAACTGCGACCTGAATTCTCATCTTCTTCAATATGGCCGAGGGCCGTCCTTGTGCAAGTACTTTCCCGCTCCCGTCACTCCTCGGTGGGCCGGGGGCCGTAGATGGGGAGTTCAGAGCCGAGCTCGTAGGCCCCCAGGTCGGGAGCCGACCCGGTGAAACCGTCGTTGACGTTGGCCAGGGGAAGGCCGGCGTCCACGGCGGCCGAGCCGGCGGCCGGTCTCAGGTCAGGCGGCTGATGGCGCTCGTCGTCGACGGGGAAAGCGATGGGCCTGGCGAACACGCTGAGGTCCACGACGGTGCCGTGCGTTTCCAGGCCGCTCTTCCGGGCGAACTCCGCCAGGTTCTGAGCGGGGTACTCGGTGCCGTCCTTGGTGAAAGCGCACAGGCCGTCGGAGTAGCCGTCGTAGTCCAGGTCGGCCCCGGTGAAGTTGGACCAGGACTGGATGGCGCGGTCTCCCTTCCCCAGGAAGAGGTTGTTCCGGAAGTACACGTTCCGGACGGGGGCGCTGCTGTTGTGGAGGAAGGCCCCGGGCGCCCGGCCCGACCGGACTTGCGTGTTGTGCAGGGCGACGATACCCGAGGTCCGGTTGTGCAGCTTGAAGGGGGTGCCGGGTAGGTTGTAGAAGACGTTGCGGAAGATGTAGCAGGGCCCGCCGTAGATGGGCTGGTTGGTGATGCCCTGGTGGCAGTCGGTGATGCGGTTGCGGAAGGCGCGGACGTTGTGTTCACCGTTGTCCATCTCGATGGCGTCGTCGGTAGATTCGGAGATGTCGTTGTTGTAGAAATCGATGGCCGTGGCCGGGTAGTCGTGGCCGAGCTGGTCGAGGATGGAGATGCCGTCGGACCAGCCCCGTACCCGGTTGAAGCAGACGACGTGTCCGGAGCCACAGACCTGGATCCCTTCCTCCGACTTGATGCCAACGGTGGGCCACCGGTAGGGCCCCAGGATGACGTTATCGGCGATGTAGAAGTCCTTTCCCGGCCGGTTGCGGTCGGTGTTGCGGATGCCCTGCTTCACCCCCTCGATGGTGCAACGCCTGACGACCAGGCCCACGGCGCCGTCGGCGACCACTCCGTTGTACTGGGCTCCCCGCAGCATGAGCCCTTCCAGGTAGACGTGCTCAGACTCCCGGGCGTCCACTACGTCCCTGGCCCCCTGGGCGTCGACGATGACCGTGCCCGGCCTCTGGGCGCGGATGACGATGGGTCGTTCGGCCGTTCCCTTCCGGCCCCCCAGGTCGAGCGTTCCCTGGAAGGTGCCCGGGGACACGAGGAGCACCTGTCCAGGAGACGCCTCGTTCACGGCCTGCTGCAGCCTGGCCGCCTCCACGGGTCGCACCTGAGCGTCCGGGGGTGCGTGCGGGACCGGCCTGGTGCTCATCCGTAGAAGACTGGTGGCCCCGCCTCCGTCGGGGTCGGAGAGCATCAGCTTCACCTCGTAGGCCGTGCCAGGCTCCAGGTCGAAGAGGCTGCCGGCAAACATGTGGGGGACCTTCCGCTCGTAGGCGATCCCCTCGGGATCGACGCGAAAAAGGGGCAGACCCTCCTTCCAGTCCGTGTCGCCCTCTTGGCGGTACCAGACACGCACCTGGGCGTTGCCGTTGTCGTCGCCGCTGATGAGCCAACGCATCCCAAGACAGACGACCGTGGGCGCCTCCTCGACCACCGCCCCCGCGACGACGGAGTCCCCAGCCAGCGCCGACCCGGCAAGAAGACCGAGACAGAGTAGAAGCGCGACCGCCCTTCGACTCCGCCCTTCGACTCCGCTCAGGGCGGCCTGAGCAATTGACCCGCCGGCCGGCGGGTCGAAGGCCGCGCCCTCACCGGCAAAGCGACGACGTCGAGCCGTCGGCTCCTCAGGACCTCCCCCCCTACGGGTCACACGACCACCGACACGGGGGACGGCAAGGCCGCAAGACCCTTGGCGGCACAGTTGCAGCGTGCTTCTCTTCATACCGTTCATCGCGAAGCCTTTCCGGGACAGCGAAGCGGTACCATAGGAGAGCCAACCGAACTCAAGTTAGCGCCCACCGCCGAGGAAGTCAAACGTTAGCTTTGCCCGTACGGACCCGGCTGGGGAGGGGGGTGCTTTGCTCCCGGGTCCGGGGCTCGGCTCTGAGTGAACTTGACCGCCGCTCGCGCGTCTCTTATCCTGGGCGGGACGGAGACGGGGTTCGACCCGCCGGCCGGCGGGTCAATTGCTCACCCCGCCCTGAGCTCCCTGAGCCTGTCGAAGGGCGGCACCGGGCCGCCCTTGGGCGGGTGAGCCGGGTCGAGAGGAGAGGGCCTCTCGCAGGGGTCTGGGAAAGGACGTTGGACATGCACCGGGGATGGCGTCGTGCGTTCCGTGTCGGTCGTGCGACTCGTATGAGTTGCATCGCTGTGCTGCTGTTGGTCTTGAGTTCGACGAGCCCTCATCTCTTGCGGGCTGCAGGACCGGTCCCGGAGGAGCTTCCGCTTCCCAGCCTGGAGGTGTTCCACCGTACCGGGCAGACCTTCGTCACCTGGGTCGAGGTGGGTGGTCCGGAGGTCACCTACAACGTCTACCGGGCCGGGACTCCCATCACGGCCGGCAACTTCGACCAGGCCGAGTTAGTGGCCACCGGCATACCCCAGGGAACGGCCCGCAACTTCGTCGCCGAGAACGTGGCCCGTTTCTGGAAGCAGTCGGTGGCCAAGGACCTGAACTTCACCGTTGTTCAAAACGGTCTGCCCTTGGGTCGGGGGACGGGGTTGTTCGTCTACACCGTGTCTGTGAGCCGGACCTCCTTCTACGCCCTGACGGCCGTCTGGCCCGAGGCGGGTGAGGACCGGAGGGTGAAGGTGGGGACGAACGCCCAACTGCGTCACGTCATGGAGTCGGTAGTCCCCACCGGCCCCATCCTCGTCAAAGAGGAGAAGGAAGCCCAGCACAGGCGCCTGGACTACCTCCATTGGGCCACCCCCGAGCAGGCCTCCGTTGACGGTCACCCCTACGGCTTCCGGGTGGTGAAACCGGTGAAACCATCGAGTCCAACGAGTCCGGAGGACGGTAGCGAGGGCCGACGGCCGGGACTCATCGTCCGCCTGCATCCCTACACGGGCAACTACACCCAGGCGAAGTGGGCCCGGCCCGACTTCTACACCCTGGGTCTGGACGACTTCACCCCAGCGGTCCCGGAGAAGTACCACCATTCGTTCTGGTTCGGGTACCGCGAGAACCTGGGCTGCTGCTACCTCACGGGGGAGTACGCCCGACGAGCGGCCGGCGCCTGCACCCCGCCCGGGGAGCGGACGGACCCCGTGCCCGTCCGTGACTACACGCAGAAGCGCATACTCTGGGCCATCCAGGGCGTGGCCAAGTACTTCGACGTCGACAGGGACCGGGTCTACCTGACCGGGAGCTCGATGGGTGGTACGGGCACCGTGGGCTTCGGCCTCCGTCATCCAGGACTCTTCGCAGCTCTGGACGCCACCGTTCCTCTCGTCAACCCCCCTCGCTCCAAGGCCTGGGCCTACCAGCTCCTGGGGACAATCTGGGAAGATGAGAACTGGCCCCAACTGCCCGACGGAGAGGGCCGGACCCTGGGCGAGCGTCTGGACGACACGGCCTACGTCCTCGGCGCTCAGGGCGACCTGCCTTTCCTCAGGTTCGTCAACGGCCGTCGGGACGGGGCCATCGGCTGGACCCAGATTCCGGAGTTCATCCGGGCCCTCCAGCAGGCCCGTCAGCCCTTCATGTGCGCCTGGCACAACGGGGAGCACCGGGGCGCCCGGGAGGAGGAGCACAAGGCCTTCACCTCCTTCGACGTCTACCGGATTCGTCGGGACCAGTGTGTGCCGGCGCTGGCGGATGCCTCGACGGCCGACGACCCCGGCTCAGGCGACCCGGCCGAGGGCGACCTGGTGGGGGCCATCAACGACGACTTCCGCTGGTCCGTGGAGAAGGACAGTGAGACGGAACTGGCTCTCCGGCTCTGGCGGGTCCCCAAGCCGGGGAAGTTCGCCGAGGTGACAGAAGCCACCGTGGACGTGACCCCGCGACGACGTCAGGTCTTCAGGCCGGCAGCAGGCACGCAGGTGACTTTGAGGAACCTGAGCGCTGCCGACGGTTCGGTGCTTCAGGAGCAGACCATCACCGTGGAACCCTCGGGCCTCCTCACGGCCAGGCAGGTGCGGGTGGGCCTGGAGCCCGGCAGCCGACTGGTGTTTGCCCGCTCCGGAGGAGGGAACTGACTCCCGGGAAGACCGAAGGAAGCTGAGAAGACAGGGAAGCTTCGCTTGTCTCGACTGTCCCTACGGCCTGCCCGAGAAGAGCTTGTTTCCGGAGGGCCCGACGGGCAACACGAGAGAGGCGGTGCCTCCCACCGGTCGAGAGCGGAGGACGGCAATGGAACGCGTTTCAGCAGAGGAGTTCCGTCGGAGCATCGAGGGGGGCAAGATAGGAGAGCTTGACTGTCTTCCAGAAGGTCTCAGACTCCTCGAGGATGTCGCCTACTCGGTCACCGACCAGCGCCAACTCCTGCTCGACGCCTACGTCGGCGAAGCGGCCGCCGCCGGGCCCCGCCCTGCCATCATCTTCCTGCACGGTGGTGGCTGGCGTGGGGGCTCGAAGAAGCAGTTTGCCCGCCAGGCAGCCTACCTGGCCTCGAAACACGGCTTCTTTGCCGTGTGCTCGGAGTACCGCTTCAGCCACGAGGCCCGTTTCCCCGCTTGCCTGCAGGACGCCAAGTGCGCGGTGAACTGGGTAGGGGCAAAGGCGGAGGAGTTCAACGTCGACTTGGAGCGGGTCGCCGTCGCCGGTGGCTCCGCTGGGGGGCACCTGGCGGCTCTGGTCGCGACTACTTCCGGGGCTGCGGCTTTCCAGGCCGATGGGGACAGAGGCGACCCCAACTGGGCCGATGCGTCAGCTCGCGTCAACCTGTGCATCCCCCACAATGCGCCTCTCGACCTCGTCGCCCTTGCCGAGAAGCGGGGCCAGGCGGATGGTCCCATCCGTGAACTCCTCGGCGGGAGCCTGGCCGACGTCCCCCGCACCTACCGCCGGGCCTCGCCCTTCCACCGCGCGGATGCCGACACGCCGGCCATGCTCCTTCTCCACGGCGGTGCGGATACCCTCATCCCCTGTGAACAGTCCCTGGCCATGCACGAGAAACTGCTCTCGCTGGGCGTCCACTCGGAGCTCGAGGTATACCCGGGCAAGGACCACGGCTGGTTCAACCACGGTGCCGATTTCGCCGTGGTGCTGAAGCGGATGGAAGCGTTCCTCGTGGAGCGTTTCGGGCTGGTCTGAGTTCTGTGGCCTGCCAGTTGACCTCGTCCAGTTCCACGGGACTGTGCGAGCAGACGGGCGGCTGTCTGCAGGGAGGGGAAGTGATGCTCAAGGGAGTGAGGCTCATCGGGTCTGTGGCCTTCGTTGTGGGGTTCTTTTCCATTCTCTTTGTGGGACTGCCCTGGTACATCTCCGTGGTCGAGGACGTCAACCTGGGAGGACAGCTTCTGCCCTGGTGGTTCAGGGGAGCGGTGTACCTCTTCCTGGGTGGCGTCCTGGTGGTGCTGCTGACGGTGGCCCTGGAGCAGCGCCTGGGGGGGCCGAAGGCGGAGGAGCTGGAGCAGGCAGCCGAGCCCGTTGGCCTCGTGATGGCGAACACCGAGCATATCCCCGGGCGAGAAGTGACCGAGGTGCTGGGGCTGGCACGGGGACACACCGTCTATGCCATCTGGCTGGGCAGAGACATCTCGGCCCTGGTCAGGCTCATCCTGGGCGGGGAGCTGACCGAGTACACCGAGATGATGCGCAAGGCGCGCGAAGTGGCGCTGCGGCGGATGCTGACCCAGGCCGGGGAGCTGGGCGCCGATGCTGTCCTCAACGTCCGCTTCATGACCAACAGCGTCATCGGCAGCGCCGCTGAGCTCCTCGCCTACGGCACGGCCGTCAAACTCAGCCCGGCAGCAGCATGACCCCCGGGAAGGGTGTGAGCAGAGGGCCCGGCGCACGGTTGGCTGGCGCCTCGGTCGGACGTTGGGACCTGGTCGGCAATACGAGGGCTGCGTTCTTGCCGGTGGTGGGAGCCCGGAGTCTGCTGAAGCACGGAAGCGTTGGCTGCGGTCCGCTTTCTACTGTGAGGGGTCGGTTTTGGGTGGTCCCGTCGAGGTGAACATGATGTCCAGGGGCGGCTTTCCGCTCTGTACTGCGCCGCCGGAGCCCTTCAGGTAGAGGATTCCGATGCCAGAGCGCACGTCGGCATTCATGTTCGGGTACCAGTTCTCCTCGGTGCCCGGTTCGCTCACCAGCACGGGTTCGCTCCACGACTGACCGTCGAAGCGCTGCAGATACAGCTGGCCATAGGTGCTCCGCAGGTCGTTCGGGTTCTCGAAAAGGGTCTTGCCGAAGAGGGCGCAGACATGCGCGGGGCGCTGTGAGGTGTCCAGACTCAAGACCACCGTGAACGTCTTGAAGGGCTGGAGTTGCACAGGCTCGGACCAGTCGTCGGCCCCGTAGGGGCTCTTGCAGGTCCGGTAGAGGAGGGTCCCATCCCCGGTGACGTAGGCGAGGTGGATGACCCGGGTTGCTGGGTCAAAGACGGCGCACATCCGCCTATCGGTGCCTCGCCACGTGGACATCCCCGTGGCGACTTCGGTATCCTCCGCTCCCCAGCGCTCACCGTCGTAGATATTGCCGTAGAGCTTCCCTACGCCGTCCACTGTCATCATCCCCAAGACGTACGACTTCCCGTCCTCCACCACCAGGTTCTCGTGTGCCGGGCTGCCGACTTTCCTCCAATCGCCGGTGCCACCC
>CAZIBA010000057.1:0-7070 GCA_964536795.1 uncultured Planctomycetota bacterium
GTCAGATTCAGGACGGGGTGCAGGTTTTCCTTGCCGCCCCCTACTGGAAGCTGGACCTCTTCCTGGCCGACTCCATCCGCAGTCAGGACGACATCGACCGCTCCATCCCCGACCCCGATGACAGCCGACGGTTCTTCACCGGCGGCCAGTTCACCGTGACCGCCCTGGACGGCCACGAGCCCTACGTCTTCTGGATGCTCCAGCGGAGCCACCACAGGGACAGGGACTTCTTCCAGGACTACGACTACGACTCCAACTACTTCGGCTTCGGCTCCCACGGCAGCTTCGTGCTCCCTGCCCTGCGCTACTACACGGAGTTCGTCTGGGAGTGCGGGACCAGTTCTCCCACCTTCGCCCCCGGCGGCCACGAGCACATCGACGCCTTCGCCTTCGACGTGGGCATGGACTACTACTTCGACGTCAAGAGCCACCCCCGGGCCGGTTGGGAGTTCGCCTTCGGTTCCGGCGACAACGACCGGATGAGTCCCACCAACACCATCGGCGGGAACCTGCCGGGGACCGACGACGAGAACTTCATCCCCTTCGGCTTCATCAACACCGGTTACGCCCTGGCCGCCCGACTCTCCAACCTGGCCTTCGTGCGACTGGGTGGGAGCTTCCGTCCCTTCGAGGGTAACCCCTGCTTGGGACTGGACCGCTTGGAGTTGGGGACCAACTACTTCTGGTACTGGAAGGACCAGGGTCAGGGCGGTATCAGCGACTTCCGGGCCGACATGCCCAGCTCCGACCTCGGAAGCGAACTGGACATCTTCGTCCACTGGCAGATTCTGAGCGACCTGGCCTGGAGCCTCCGCTTCGGGACCTTCTACCCCGACGACGCTTACAGTCACGACAGCAACCGCACGTTCTTCACCACCGCTGTCACCTATAGCTTCTGAGCACGAGGAGGAACGCTCATGAGACGACTGGTCTTGTCTGGAGTGCTGCTGCTCCTCTTTGCCGGGGTCGTCAGCCTGGAGGCGGCCAGCAACCAACTCATCCGCGACCTGGCCGAAAAGCCCGTGGCCACCGTCGAGGACGGACTCCGCATGATCCTGCTCTTGGCTGAAGGGGTGGGGGCCGAGGAGCCCTTCGACCAGGTGGCTGCCAAGCTCCGCGGCTCTGACCTCATCCGCGACGAGTGGCTGGAAAAAGCGGATGAGCGGTTGCGCAAGGGCCAATTGGCGTATATGATAGTAAAGGCGTGCGGGATCGAGGGCGGGCTCACCATGATGCTAACGGGGGTGAGCGAGCGCTATGCCGTGCGTGAATGTATCTTCCTGGAGTTGCTGGAGCGTGGGTCCACGGGCAACTACGTCTCCGGTCTCGAGCTTCTGGGGAGCATCGGCCGGGCCGAGAAGTACCTGGAGGCCCATCCCCTGCAGGCCCAGTAACCGTCGCGGACCCGCGCCGCTCAGGCCCACTGGTGACCTGACCGGCTGATTTCCCGTCTGGGAGGAATGACCATGCGACGTGGAGTAGTGTACCTGGTGGCCCTGGCCCTGACTGCCCTGGGCCTCTCTGCCCTCTGGCTTTACGGACAGCAGCCGGCCGCCGGCCAGTCCCTGGAGGCCACCGTGGTTTCCGTAGAGGGCAGCGTGGAGGTGAAGCTCCCGGGTGCGCCTGACTGGCAGGACGCCCAGGCCGGCATGAAGCTCCCCGTCGGTACCGCCATCTCCACCGGCGTCAAGAGCAAGGTCGAGCTGGACTTCGACGGCCACGCCGTGGTCATCGTCCGCCGGCCGACCATCGTGAAGGTGGACCGCTTCCAGTTGACCGAGCGGGCGGTGGAGACCAGGCTCCACCTCAAGGTGGGCAGCCTGCGGGCCGGGGTGGTGAAGGAACGTATCGCCAGCGACTTCAAGATCTCCACGCCGGCCGTCACCCTGAGCGCCCGGGGTACCGACATCGCCGACGTGACCCACTCCGAGAAGGGCACGGAGGTGCGCATGGGGACGGAGGGGCTCCTGGACATGACCAGGTACTACAGTCCCGGGCTCACCCGGGGCATCCCGGCCGGTCACTACAGCGATTCGGCCACCCTCATCCAGGTCGTCGACGCAGCCAAGAACCAGCGCACCTGGCGGAGCTACCGCTACGGCCGCACCGACGCCGAGAACGCCGATACCCATGGTGACCCCCACGACCCCGAGCTCACCAGCGCCGAATCCCATCGCGAAGGCGGGCACCCCGACTACCTGCGCCTCCTGTTCCAGGAAGCCCTCACCAGTTACCACGAGCGCGGGACCGGGTACATCGAGTATTGAGGCAGGGCAGGTCCTGGCGGCCCTGCTTCCTCGGGCTCTTGCCTCTATCCCCATTCCCGATACAATGGCCGTGGACCCACCGCGTCGCTGAGGCCGGTGTCGCCTTGAGGAGGGAGCGAGCTGCTCAAAGGCCTGTTTGCCCTGGCCCGTCAGCACCGGGCTCGTCTTACCGGTTTCGGCCTGGGCGTCACTGTCACCTTGCTCGTCGTCCTGGCCAGGCTCTGGGGCCTGGATGCCCAGGAGTACCTGGAACTCCGGGCCTTCGACGCCCTCATCCGCTACCGCCCCCAGCCCTCGGCCCGCACCGACCTGGTGCACGTTGACATCGACGACCAGTCCATCGAGCAGGTGGGCCGCTGGGCCTGGCCCCGGACCCAGCACGCCCACCTCGTGGAGACCCTCCGGGAACTGGGTGCCCGGGCCGTGGTCTTTGACCTCGAGTTCTCCGAACCCACCAGACCCCAGTTGGAGGAAGAGACCCTGGCCCAGACGGTGACCAGCCCCCTCCAGCAGCAGGCACAGGCCCTGGAGACAGCCGTCGGCGAACTCACGCGCCAGGTGCGTCAGAGCAAAGAGGCCTCCGTCTCCGCCGACGACTTCGAGGCTGTGCTCGGTCAGCTCTCTCAGCTATTCCGCAGCACCGCAGCCCTGGTCCAGAGCAACCTCTCCCAGGCCGTGGAGCGTCCGGACGACCGCTTCGCCCGGGCCATGGGGGAGGCCGGCACCGTCTACCTGGCCCTGAGCGTGGCTCCGCCCGACCCCGACCCCCTGGAGAGCTCCCTGGTCGGCCGGGCCCTCGTGCTCCTCCGGGAGGACCTCTGGGTGAGTCCCTCCGAACTTGCCCAGGCCCTGGACCTGCCCGAGAGCAGGCTGCTGGAATACGACACCGCTCTCCGCGAACAGGTGGCTCTCACCGAGGCCGAGCTCTTACTCATCGACGACCCGCAGACCCCCGTCGAGCAGGTCCTGGAGGAGCTCCTCGGGGACCCCTCCTCCCGCTCGCTGGCCCAGGAACGCCTCGTACGCCGGGCCTACGACCGGGCCCGGGCCCTGCGGGTACTGCTTGCTCAATCACGGACCCGCCCCCCGGAGCACGGGGCGGACGCCCTTCCCCGGAGCGCCCGCGTGGCCACGCCGGTGAGCATCCTCGCCGAGGGCGCCGCCGGTCTGGGCACGGTCAACGCCGTCCCCGACCTCGACGGCAAGCACCGCCGGGCCCACCTCTTCTGGCGGTTCCGTGACCACCTCCTCCCCCACCTGTCGGTGGTGGTCCTCTCTCACCTGCTGGACGTGGGGCTGGAGAGCGTTCAGGTGGAGCCCGGGGTGTCGGTGACCTTCCCGGCCGCCTCCTTCCCCGGTGAGGAACGTCGTCGAGAGGTGGTCATCCCCGTGGACGGGGAGGGAGCTACCCTCATCAACTGGGCCCTGGCCCCGGTCAGGGACCGGGACCGAAGCCCCTACGGCGATTCCTTCCCCCGGGTCTCCGCGGCCACCGTGCTGGAGCTCTGGGACATCGAACGGGTGCTGGAGCGGACCTACCTGGCCCTGGACGACTACGCCGGCGGACGCCAGGCCGGACTGCTCGACGCGCTGGACGCCCTGGACCCGTCCGCAGGGGACGGAGAGGAAGCCCGGAGACTGCGTCAGGAGCTGGCCCAGGTCCGCCTGGACGTCCGTCAGTTCCTGGCCCGTCAGGTGAGCAGGACCCGGGCCCGCATCGACGCCAGCACCGACGGGGCCGAACGGGCAGAACTGGCCGAGGCCCTGAAGCCCCTCGGGGAGCAGCTCCAGCTCCTGGAACGCCGGGAAGCTCGACGCCGCCAACTCCTCGAACACCTGAAGCCCATCGTTGCCCAGGCCGTGTGCTTCGTGGGCGCCACCTTCACCGCCGGCACCGACTTCCACCCCGTCCCCTTCCACACTCACCTGCCCGGGGTCTGCAACTACAGTCATCTTATCAACATGGTCCTGGAGGGGAGCTTCCTGAGGCGGGCGGGGGTGTCGGCGGGCGTGGCGGCCGTCCTCCTCTGCGGGTTGCTGGCCGGGTTCTTCAGTGCCACCATGCGGGCTACCCGTTCGGGTCTCTGGGCTCTGCTGGTGGTCATCCTCTACGTCGTTTTCTCCTACTGGTGCTTCACCCGATGGGGCCTGTGGCTGGATACGGTGGGGCCGGCGGCGGCGGCGCTGGCCTCTTTCACCCTGGTCACCGCCTACCGGCAGTTGACCGAAGAACGGCAGAAGCGCTGGATCCGCAACGTCTTCCAGCACTACCTCAGCCCGGAGGTGGTCAGCGAGGTGCTGGAGCAGCCCGACTTGCTGGGACTTCGCGGGAGCATCCAGGAGGTGACCGTCTTCTTCAGCGACCTGGCCAACTTCACGTCTATCGCCGAAGGGCTGCCCCCGGAGGAGCTCACCCAGCTCCTGAACGACTACCTCACCCCCATGAGCAACATCATCCAGGAGCACGGGGGCTGTCTGGACAAGTACGAGGGCGACCTCATCATGAGCTTCTTCGGGGCCCCCGTCCAGTACCCGGACCACGCCCGTCGGGCCTGCCTGGCCGCCCTGGAGAACCAGGCCCGGCTGGCCCAGCTCCGCCAGGGGTTCCGCCGGGACGGCCGACCGCTGCTCTACTGCCGCATCGGTCTGGCCAGCGGGCTGGTCCGGGTGGGGAACATGGGATCGGAGATGCGCTTCGACTACACCGTCATGGGCGACACGGCCAACCTGGCCAGTCGACTCGAAGGTGCCAACAAGCTCTACGCCACCAGCATTCTCATCAGTGAGAGCACCCGGACGGCCGTCGGCGACGCCATCCGGGCGCGCGAGCTGGACCTCATCCGGGTCAAAGGACGGGCCGAGCCGGTCCGCGTCTACGAGCTGTTGGCCAAGGCCGGGGAGCTGGAGGAGAGCTGGGAGGAGGCCCTCAAGCTCTTCGCTGAAGGCCTTCGCCTCTACCGCGAACGGCGCTGGCAGCCGGCCGCCGATCAGTTCCGTCAGGTGCTTGCCGCCCGCTCCGGGGACGGCCCCGCCGCCGCCTTCCTGAGGCGCTGCCGGGAGTACCAAGAGAACCCGCCACCGGGGGACTGGGATGGCGTCTTCGTGGCCACGGAGAAGTGACCCCTACGAGCTGGGCAGGGCGTAGAGCTTCTGGCGAACGAAGATGTCCACCAGTCGCGGGTCGAAACTCGCCCCCCGCTCTCGCTGAAGTATCTTCAGGGCCTCTCTGGGGGTCATGGCCTTGCGGTAGGGACGGTCGAAGCTGGTGACGGCATCGTAGACGTCAGCCACGGCCAACACCCGGGCCAGCAGGGGCAGCCGGAAGAGGTCGGCGCCGGTGGGGTAGCCGTGACCGTCCAGACGCTCGTGATGGCTGGCGGCCACGGCGGGGATGTCCCTGAGGAACCGGGCGAAGTGGATCTTGGCCAGGATCTCGTAGGTCTGCTCGGCGTGACCTCTGATCTGGGCGAACTCCTCGTCGCTGAGTCGTCCGGGCTTGTTCAGCACTGCGTCGGGGATGCTGATCTTGCCGATGTCGTGCAGGAGACCGGCGTAGCGGGTCTTCTCCACTAGCTCCGGGCCCAGGCCCAGGGCCCGGGCCAGACGGGTGGCGTAGAGGGCCACCCGCTTCGAGTGACCGGCCGTGAAGGGGCTCTTGGCGTCGATGGTCGCGGCCAAGGTCTCAATGAAACTCTCGAACTGCTTGCGGTTCTCCTCGTAGAGCTTGGCGTTCTCCACGGCGACGGCAGCCTGGGCGGCGAAGGCCCCCAGGAGCCTCTCGTCGTAGGCGGTGAACCGGCCGCCCCGCTTGTTGAGCACCTGGAGGACGCCGACGATCTCCCCGGTCTGGGCCAGCAGGGGCCGGCAGAGCACGGTGCGGGTACGGAAGCCGGTCCGTCGGTCCCAGCCCTGGTCGAAGCGGGGGTCCTGGTAGGCGTCGGCGATGTTGAGGGTCTCACCGGTCAGGGCGACGTAGCCGCTGATCCCCCGGCCCAGGGGCATGCGGATCTCCTGGATTTCCAGTTCCTGAGCGACCAGGGTGTAGAGCTCGTCGCGGTCCGGGTCCACCAGGTAGATGCTGCTCCGGTCGGCGCTCATCACCCGGCTGGTGCCCTCGGCGATGAGCTGGAGCAGCTCGGCCAGGTTGTGCTCGCGCATCAGGGCCTGGGAGACCTCCAGCACCTCGGCCAGATGGGTGCTGGCCAGTCCCGCGTCGGTCACTCGCACGGGAACCGGGGGGGCGGCCGACCCCTCGGTCGGGCGCTCAGACACCACAGGCACCCCTTCCTCGGTCCGTCAACCTCTGGCTTCGAGCACGTCCGTCATCTGGTAGAGCCCGGCACCTTTGCCCACCAGGAAGCGGGCCGCGGCCAGGGCCCCCCGGACGAAACAGTCGCGACTCTGGGCCCGGTGCACCAGTTCCACCCGCTCCCCCAGAGAGCTGAAGATGACCGTGTGCTCGCCAACCACGTCCCCGGCGCGGACCGCGTGGACCCCGATCTCCCCCCGGGGACGCTCACCCGGACGCCCCTGGCGGCCAAAGACGCCCACCTCGGCCAGGTCCACACCTCGGGCCAAGGCAGCACCCTCGGCCAGCTTGAGGGCCGTCCCACTGGGCGCGTCCTTCTTGAACCGGTGGTGTACCTCGACGACCTCCACGTCGTACTCGGGGCCCAGGGTCCTGGTCACCTCGCCCACCAACCCAAAGAGCAGGTTCATCCCCACGCTCATGTTGGGGGAGAAGAGCACGGGGATCTCCTGGGCGGCCGACTCGACCTGCGAACGCTCTCCGTCGCTCAGCCC
>CAZIBA010000057.1:7082-8586 GCA_964536795.1 uncultured Planctomycetota bacterium
TGGTGCCGATGACGATGGCCGTCCGGTGCACCAGACAGAAGCCCAGGGCGGAAAGCGTCCCCTCGGGGCTGCTGAAGTCGATGACGACGTCGGCCCCGGTGCTGAGCTCGGCGGTCACGGGGACGCCGAGCTTGCCCACGCCGGCCTGCTCCCCGGCGTCCTCACCCAGGGCCGAGCTCCCCGCGTGCTCAGAGGCGCAGATCAGCTCCAGGTCATCAGCCTCGCGGATGAGGCCGATGAGCCGACGGCCCATCCGGCCCGAGGCCCCGTTCACCGCCACCGCTATCACCACACCGTCCCTCCGCTCACGCACAGCCCTCGACTGACACCTTCCCGTTGGCCGGCCGCTGGCCCCCATCAGCCCGGAGGCATATAATCACACGCGGGAACCGGAAGTCAACGCCTTTTCGGGGTGCCGAGGAAAGGAGCTGACGTGAAGAAAGTCATTCGCGATCCCGGCCTGGGCTATTTCATGCCCTGGCCCGTGGTACTGGTGAGCGTGGCCGACCCGGCCCAGGACCGGGCCAACCTCATCACCATCGGGGCCGTCGCCCCCACCTGCGCCCGGCCCCCCACCCTGGGCATCGCCGTCACCCCGGCCCGCTACTCTTATGTGCTGATAGAGCGGGCCCGCGAGTACGTGGTCAACATACCCACGGCCGAGCAGGCCGCTGCGGTGGATTACTGCGGGACGGTGTCGGGGAGGGAGGTGGACAAGTTCCAGGCCACGGGGCTTACGCCGGTGGCCGGACGCCGGGTCTCCTGCCCGGTGGTGGGGGAGTGTCCCATCAACCTGGAGTGCCGGGTCACCAAGGTGGCCAAGTTGGGGAGTCACGACTTCTTCTTCGGCGAGATCGTGGCCGTGCAGGTGAGCGAGGACGTGCTCAACGGGAAGAAGGAGCTGGACCCGGAGCTCTTCCACCTGTACGTGGGGGTGCGCGGCGTCTACCGGAGGGTGGCCGGGGAGATCGGCGGCTACAGCTTTGGCCGGAAGGCCTTCGGTTGAGGCGGCTCAGTCGTGGTCCCGGTAGTGTCGGGACACCCGCTTGAGGAACCGGCGCTCGGCCTCCGTGAGGCTGGGTAGCCCTTGGTTGTGTACCTTGGCCAGGATGCGGTCGAGCTCTTCCTGCACCCGGGCCTGCCGTTCGCCCTGACGTCGACGCTGGCCCTGACGCCAGTACTGCCACCAGGCCGTCGTCGAGAGCCAACGGGGCACCCGCACCTGCCAGCCCAAGCGCGGCCACACCCACAGGTAGAGGAAGGCGTAGCCCATCCCTCCCACGTGCGCCCAGTAAGCGATGCCGCTCTCAGCGCCACTGACACCGTAAAGCAAATTCAGGATGGCCAGGCCGATGGCCAGGTACTTGGCCCGGATGGGGAAAAATATGAGCATCCACACGTAGATGATGGCGTTGGGATAGAGAATGGCGAAGGCCGCCAGCACCCCCAGCACTCCGGCCGACGCACCTATCATCGGGACCGTCGGTCGGAACACGCAGAACAG
>CAZIBA010000058.1:0-8498 GCA_964536795.1 uncultured Planctomycetota bacterium
CGTGACTGGATGTCAGCGACGGTCAGGCGGGCGAGCTCGGCGTAGCGGGCGGCGCTGAACTCCTCTGTCGGTTCGAGGATGTCGATGAGGTGAAAGGGGACCCGCTCGCCCTCCTCAGGCGAAGGCTTGGCCGTCCCGATGTCCATCCCCCGGTAGACGGCCATCGAATCCAGAGAGACGATCTCGGCGCCTATGGCCTCAGCCACGAGCACCCCCACCTCGGTCTTCCCCGAGGCCGTCGCCCCCACCAGGAAGTAAGTGACCTCTGACACCAGAGCCCTTCTCCCGAGCCACGCCGACCTGACTCCAGGAAGGCACCGCCTCCCTCGTCTTGCCCATCGGTGAGTCGAGTCAGAAGCTCTTCTCGGGCAGGCACGGCGCGCACCCGAGACAAGCGAAGCTTGAAAGCAGTGTAGATGCTCGGTTACACCAGGGTCAAGGAATGGCCCCGGCCTGTGGCCGTTGACTTCCAGGGCGTCCGCCGGTAGAGTACGAACAGTTGAAGGGTCAACCGTCCACGCTGTCCGGGAGGAGGAGCCGCAATGGAGCTCTGGGGTGCTATTCGCAATCGGCGAAGCATTCGCAAGTACAAGGACCAGTCGGTTGGGGAGGAGGTGCTCACCCGCGTCCTGGATGCGGGTCGGCTCGCCCCCTCGGCAGGGAACCGGCAGGAGTGGAGGTACGTTGTGGTTCAGGACGCCGGGATGCGTCAGAAGCTGGCCGAAGCGGCCAACGGCCAGCAGTTCGTGGCCGAGGCCCCCGTCTGTCTGGTCTGCTGCGCGGTCGGCGTCGACCACGTGATGAGCTGTGGACAGGCCTGCTATCCCATCGACGTCGCCATCTCCGTGGACCACATCACCCTGGCCGCTGTGGAGGAGGGGCTGGGCACCTGCTGGATCGGGGCTTTCCGGGAGCCGCCCGTCAAGGAGCTGCTGGGCATCCCTGAGGAGGTGCGGGTGGTGGCCCTCCTTCCCCTGGGATACCCGGACGTGGAGCCCGGACCCCGCCAGCGCAAGACCATGGCGGAGATCGTCTGCCAGGAGCGCTGGAGCGACTGAGCAGCAACCCGTCTCAAGACGCGGAGCCCGCGCGGCTATGCCTCGCTTGAAGTACTCGGAGTTCCAGGCCCACGTCCAGGAGGGTGGGCTCGCGCCCCTCTACGTCCTGGCCGGCGAGGAGTCCTTCTTCCAACGTGAAGCCCTGGCCGTCTTGAAGCGGGGCCTTTTCGACCTGGAGGACGGTGAAACCCCCCCACCCGGCTCGGTGACGGTGCTGGACGGCTCCCTCGCCACCCCCGCCGACGTCCTCGACGAGCTCGCCACCCAGGGCTTCTTCGCCGAGGTCAAGCTGGTCGTCGTGGAAGGGGCCGGCGCCTTCCTCAAAGCACACAGACCCGACGCCGACTTCCTCAGACGACTCCGGGAGCGGCCCCCCGGCGCCGTCCTCGTCCTCATCACCCGGACGCTGGACGGACGCACCACCTTCGCCAGGCAGGCGACCGAGTACGGGGTGGTGGTGGCGTGTGAGCCCCTGAGCACCAGGGAGGCCACCCCCAAGCTTCGCGCCTGGATCGGGCAGCGGGCCAAGCACTACGGTCTGGGCCTGGCCCGCGGGGCCGACGACGTGCTCGTCGAGCGGGTCGGCATCTCCCTTGGCTCCCTGGACCAGGAGCTGGTCAAGCTGGCAGTCTACCTGGCCGACCGGGGCGAGCGGCCCATCGTCAGGGGCCAGGACGTCGAGGCCCTGATCCACCGGAACCGGGCTTTCCTGGGATACGAGCTGACCGATGCGGTCGTTCGAGGCAAGCGAGGGGAGGCCCTCAGGTTGGCCGGCGAGTTGATCGCACAGGGAATGCGGCCCCAGGCCGTCATCGGCGCCCTGGGGGCTCAGTTCCGTCGTCTCTGGCTCATCAGGCAGCGTCTCGGGGCCGGGGCCTCGCCCGCAGACGCCTGCCGGGAGGCCGGCGTCCATCAACAGTTCCTCTGGCAGCGCACCGCCCAGGCTGCCCGGTCAAGAAATGAGGAGGCACTGGCTTACGCCCTGGGCCTCATCTCGGAGGCCGACCGCACCCTCAAAGGCCAGTCCCCCTCCGACCTGGGTCAGGAGCCGGCCCTCCTGGTGGAGATGCTGGTCATGAAGCTTTCCGAGGCGCCTCAGCCGATGGAGGCCCGGTAGGCGTGACCACGGCCCTACAGATCGGAGCCGGCAACATCGGCCGAGGCTTCCTGGGTGAGCTTTTCTTCCGCTCCGGCCTGCAGATCACCTTCGTCGATACCAACGCTTCGCTGGTGGACGCCCTCGACGAGCGCGGTGCCTACGACCTCACCATCGTCGCCGACCCCGGCCAGCCACCGGAGGCCCGACGACTCCTCCACATCGAAGGGGTGTCCGCCCTCCGATCCGACGACGCCGAGCGCCTCCGACGGGCCTTCGCTGAATGCGCGGTCCTGGGTGTGTCGGTGGGCGTGGCCAACCTCGACGCCGTGGCCGACCTCATCGCCGAGGGCATCTCCTACCGGCTCTCGGCTGGGGGCGGGGCGCTCAACGGACTGGTGTGCGAGAACCTCCTGGGTTCGGGCCGCCACCTCAAGGGGCTGGTTCTGGAGCGCCTCCACAGGGAAGAGCGGGAGCGCGTGGCCGACAATCTCGGGCTGGCCGAGGCCGTGGTGGCCCGGATGGTCCCCCTGGTGACCGATGAGGACCGTCGACGCGACCCCCTCTTCGTCGCCGTCGAGTCCTACAACGTCCTCCCCGTCGACGCCCGGGCCTTCATCGGTGAGCCACCCCACATCTATCACGTCGAGCACATCGACGACATCGAAGCCTACCAGGCACGAAAGCTCTACGCCTTCAACGCCGGCCACGCCATGTTCGCCTATCTGGGCTACGGGCGGGGCTACCGCTACGTCTGGCAGGCCGTGGAGGACCCTCAGGTGCGGGGCCTGGTGGAGCGTGCCTTCAGCGAAAGCCTCAAGGCCTTGTCTCTCAAGTTCGACTGGTCTCTCGAAGAGCTTTGGGAGCACACGCTCGGCTTCGTCACCCGTTTCGGCAACCGCAACCTGGGCGACACCATCCAGCGGGTGGCCCGTGACCCGCTCCGCAAGTTGGGACCCAAAGAAAGGCTCATCGGCAGCGCCCGGCTGGCCCTGGAACAGGGGATCGAACCGGAAGGCATCGTCACCGGCGTCGCCGCCGCGCTCCGCTACGACGAACCCACCGACGACCAGGCCCAGAGACTGCAGGAGATGCTTCGCACAGAGGGCCTGGAGTCCGTTCTGAGCCGGGTCTGCGCGCTGGAACCGGGGGAACATCTGGAGCGAATGGTCAGAGTGGCTTGCCAAGCAGACAGCGCATCGTAGGAACCTGCGCCGTTCTGCGGGCGGGCCGACAGCAGGAGGGGGTCCAATGAAGTTCTTCATCGACACCGCGGACGTGGCCGAAATCAGGGAGGCCAACGCCCTGGGCATCCTGGACGGGGTTACCACCAACCCCACCCTCATCTCCAGGACGGGCCGCAAGTTCGAGGAGGTCATTCAGGAGATCTGCTCGATCGTCGCCGGCCCGGTGAGCGCCGAAGTGGTGGCCACCGACACCGAAGGGATGATCAGGGAGGCCCGGCAGAATGCCTCCCTGGCCCCCAACGTGGTGGTCAAGATTCCCCTCATCCCGGCCGGGCTCAAGGCCGTCAAGGCCCTGTCGGCCGAGGGCATCAAGACCAACGTCACCCTGTGCTTCTCGGCCGTGCAGGCCCTGCTGGCCGCCAAGGCCGGGGCCAGCTACATCAGCCCCTTCGTCGGCCGACTGGACGACCGCGGCCACGAGGGAATGGAGGTAGTCGAGCAGATCCTCACCATCTACGACAACTACGACTTCAAGACGGAAGTCATCGTGGCCAGCGTCCGTCATCCCCTGCACGTGCTGGAGGCGGCCCTCATGGGGGCTGACATCGCCACGGTCCCCTTTGCCACCTTCGAGAAACTGGTCAGCCATCCGCTCACCGACGACGGCCTCCAGCGTTTCCTGGCCGACTGGGAAAAGGTGCCCAAGTGACCGACTTTCGACGCGCCACCGGTCGTAGGAAGGGCAAGGGGCTTAAGCCCCTTGTCCCCTCAAGAAGTGAGGGGCTGAGGCACCGATGAAGACGGGCCAAGCCAGCCAGCCGGAGGACCCGCTTGACGCGCCCGCACGCTACGTCAAGGGGGTGGGGCCCCGGCGGGTGGACGTTCTGCGTCGGCTGGGCATCGTCACCGTGCGCGACCTCCTCTGGCATCTCCCCCGTCGTTACCAGCCCCGGGCCGAGTTCACTACCATCGCCGAGGCTCGGGTCGGGACGCTGGCAACTATCGCCGTCGAGGTGCTGGAGGCCAAGCTCTCGAAGCTGGGCTATCGCCGGACCGTGCTCCGGGCCGCGGCCAGGGACGATACCGGGGTGGTGGAGCTGGTCTGGTTCAACCAGCCTTACTACGCAGAGCGGCTGGGCGAGGGTGGGCGACTCTTGGTCACGGGGAAGCTTCGCCTGCGGGAGGGGCGCCTGCAGATGGTTGCCCCCACCTTCGAGCCGCTGGCGGCCGCGGAGACACCTGAGGACTCCTCCCCCTTGGTCGCCGTCTACCCGGCCAGCGAGGAGATATCACAGAAACAGCTCCGTCGGATCGTGGCCGCCGCTCTGGCCAGTCACCTACAGCACGTCACTGAGATGTTTCCCCCGGGGTTCCGAAGGAAGCGCAATCTGCTCGACTTGAGGAAGGCCCTGGCTACGGTCCACGCCCCGGCCACCGAGGAGGAGGCCGGACTGGCCCGCCGCCGACTCAAGTACGAGGAGTTCTTCGTCTTCCAGACCGGACTGGCGCTACGGCGACGGGACCTCCGCCAGGAGCGAGCGGCCGGAGCCATTCCGGTGACCGAGAGGGTCGACGCCCGCATCCGTCGGCTCTTCCCCTTCCGGCTCACCCGGGCCCAGGAACGGGTCGTCGCCGAGCTCCGGAAGGACCTGGCCCGGCCATGGCCCATGAACCGGTTGCTCCAGGGAGACGTGGGAAGCGGCAAGACCGTGGTGGCCGTCTACGCCCTCCTGGCCGCGGTGGCCAACGACTTCCAGGCCGCCCTCATGGCCCCCACCGAGATCCTGGCCGAGCAGCATTCCCGCACCCTGGAGGCCTACCTGAGCCGGGCCCGGGTCAGGCGCTGCCTGCTTCGGGGCGGGATGGGTTCGTCGGAGCGCCGAGAACTGTTAGCGCGCATCGCCTCCGGTGACCTCGACATCGTGGTGGGCACCCACGCCCTCATCCAGTCCGACGTCCACTTCGTCAACCTGGGTCTGCTGGTCATTGACGAGCAGCACAAGTTCGGGGTGCTCCAGCGGGCCACCCTCCGGGAGAAAGGCTGGCACCCTCACGCCCTGGTCATGACCGCCACCCCCATCCCCCGGACCCTCACCCTGACGGCCTTCGGCGACCTGGACCTCTCCACCATCGACGAGATGCCCCCCGGCCGGGGCAGAGTCATCACCAGGCTGGTGCCTCCGGAGAAGCGGACCGTGGCCTACGAGTTCGTCCGCAAACAGCTCCGCCGCGGTCGCCAGTGCTTCGTGGTGGCCCCGCTGGTACGGGCCGGGGAGAACGACGACGTGGCCTCGGCAACCAGCCTGGCCGAGACCCTCCAGGCGGGTGAGTTCCGGGACTTCACCGTGGCCCTGGTGCACGGCCAGATGCCGGCCGAGGCCAAGGACCAGGTCATGGGGCGGTTTCGGCAGGAGCGCGCTCACGTTCTGGTGGCCACTTCCGTCATCGAGGTAGGTCTGGACGTGGCCAACGCCACCGTGCTGGTGGTCGAGAACGCCGAGCGCTTCGGCCTCTCCCAGCTCCACCAACTGCGCGGGCGCATCGGTCGAGGGGCGGCCAGCAGCTACTGCCTGCTCTTCGCCCAGTCGGCCACCGAGGCAGCCCAGCAGCGACTGGACGTCCTCACCCGGACGCGCGATGGCTTCCGCATCGCCGAGGAGGACCTCAAGCTCCGGGGGCCCGGTGAGTTCTTCGGCACCCGACAACACGGCTTGCCTGAGCTCCGCGTCGGTGATATAGTGGCTGACTACGACCTGCTCCGGCTGGCCCGCCGGGATGCCTTCGACCTGGTCGCCAGCGACCCCACACTGGAGGCCGTGGAGCATCGGGCACTGCGGCGGGCGGTGCTCAGGACCTTCCGTGACCGGTTGTACCTGGCCGCAGTGGGCTGAGGGAAGCCGGGGTCGGGAACGACGTCTCAAGGACCCCGGGAGGAGAGCAAACTTAAGATGAAGTGGACCGAAGTGCTGCGCTTCGACGGTGAGGGACTGCTGCCAGCCATCGTCCAGGATGCGGACACCGGCGACGTGCTGATGTTCGCCTACGTGAACGAGGAAGCCCTGCAGAAGACCTTTGACACGGGGACCACCCACTTCTGGAGCCGCTCCCGCAAGCAGCTCTGGCGCAAGGGCGAGGAGTCGGGCCACACCCAGCACGTCGTCGAGGTCCGCTGCGACTGCGAGACCCCTGACGTCATCCTCGTGCGCGTGCACCAGCAGGGAGGGGCCTGTCACGAGGGCTACCGAAGCTGCTTCTACCGCCGACTGGACGCCCAGGGGCATATGACCGTCATCGCCCGAAAGGTGTTCGACCCCGAAAGCGTCTACAGGAAGAAGGGCTGACCGAGCGCTCGGCTGGGCCACCTGGAAAAATGGGCAAAACGGCAAAAAAATCGTTGAACCGCCAACTCCCGGCCCTATAGTAGTGGACCGAAGGGCGGCTCAACGGTTGAGAGCGGCCCGAGTCACCGGATAGTGCCCGGTGTTTGCTGCCTTTGTCGGGGGGTGGGGGCGGTCGAGAGAAGGGGGTTTCACCATGCCCGAGTTGGTATCTTTCGAGGACGCGGCGAACGAGCTGGACGTCACCACGGAGGAGTTGTCGGGGTTGGTCTCCAGTGGGAAGCTGCAGACGGCCGAACAGGGTGGGCTCCTGATGATCACCCGGGAGAGTCTCGACGCCCACAAGGGCGAGCTCGGACCGGTTAGGCTGGCTGCCTCCGAGCCCGTCTACGAGGAGGCCCTGCCCACCATCGCCCTGGCGGCTGAGGAGACAGCTCCCGAGGCGGCCCCGGAACCAGCCGTCACGGAGCCGGTCGGCGAGAAAACGGAGAGCATCTTCGGTGACGAGGGCTTCGAGCTGGAGACCTTCGAGGAGGTAGGCGCCCCGGCGGGTCCGGGCCAGGAGCTGGCGGAGCTTGAGGAAGCCGGGGAAGAGCTGGGGGCCGAAGAGGCGGCGGCGCTGAGCGCACGTGAACAGGCGCCAGCCAGACTGCGGGCCATGGCCGCCCGGCCACAGACCTCCACCGGGGTCAGCGTGATGTTGGTCCTGACCTTCATCCTGCTGATCTTCGCCGGCGTGGTGGTCTTCAACTTCGCCGCTGAGCTTCGCCCGCAGTACTTGGTGAAGCCGGTGCACGACTTCTTCCTTAGCCTGATCAAGTAGCCGACGCTTGGGAGCGGCCTGAGAACTCGAGGGAGGGGACAGCGACCATGGGTAGCTTGCGGCTGGTGCTGGCGCTGGTGGCGGCAGCAGTGATGGTGGCGGTGACGGGCTGCGCCGAGCTCGACCAGCTCAGGGCCGAGAATCATCGGCTGGATGCTGAGCTGCAAGCCGTCAAGGGCCGGACCGTAGCGCTGGAGGGGGAGAAGGCCCAGTTGCAAGCCGCCGTCGACCAGCAGAAGGACGACCTCACGGGCTGCCGGGCCGAAGTGGACCTCTGGAAGGGCAAGTACGAAACGCTGGAGGCCACTTTCAAGAGATTGGGAGGCCCCGCGGGCATCAGCCCGGAACTGCAACGTGAGCTCCAGCGCCTGGCTATGGTGGACCCCAACATCCGGGTCAAGCAGACCCAGGAAGGCTTCGTGGTCGAGGTCGGAAGCGACATACTCTTCGACTCCGGCAGGGTCACCCTGAAGGCTGAAGGGCAAGCCACCATCAAACGCATCGCCGACGTCGTGAAACAGGTGGGGACAGAGGAAACCCTGCGCATCGACGGGCACACCGATAACGAGCCCATCCGGGTGTCGGGCTGGAAGGATAACCGGCACCTGTCGCTCATGCGGGCCCACGCTGTGCTCAAGGCCTTGGAGGCCCAAGGCATCTCGCCCGAGCGGATGTTCGCAGCCGGCTTCTCCTTGTACCGCCCGGAGGGGAGCAACGACACAGCCCAGGGACGCCGACTGAACCGACGCGTGGAAATCCTCTTCGTGCCCAAGACCAAGATCGAGCCGTTACCGGTGGAGTAGCCGGAGGGTCGGCTGACCAGCAACAGCAACACCAGAACCCCCGACGATGGAGTTGGGGGTTCTTCTTTCCAACCAAGGGAACCCGCACCGCCGGGGGACGGTCGCGCAAAGGAAAGGACGGGAGGCTGACGTGGGCACTCTGGTCGGTAACGCTGTCGTGGCCCAGTCGGGAGGTCCGACAGCGGTCATCAAC
>CAZIBA010000059.1:0-8474 GCA_964536795.1 uncultured Planctomycetota bacterium
GGCCGGGCCGACGGCAGCAAGGTCGAGGACGCCCTCAAGAAGCTGGATCGGCTGCGCGTCGAGCGCTTCGTCGCCGACGCCGAAGGGGAGCTTTCCGATGACGAGAAAGCCGCCCACGGCCTGACCGAACCGGTGCTGACGGCCGAGTTGGAGGCCGCTGGCGAGACGGTGACCGTCGCCTTTGGCTCGGCCGTGCCCGAGCACCCCGACTGGCGCTACGCCACCACCTCCGAGCGGCCCAGCGTCTACGCCGTGGCCGCCGAGGCGGCCGAGTACCTGGCCCGGCCTTTGGCCGAGTTCCGCGACCGTCAGCTCACCCGCCTGGAGGCCGACCGCATCGAGAGGCTGAGCGTCGTCCTGGCCCCCTCCGAGCAAGGGGACGAGGAAGAACGCATCGAACTGGCGAAGGAAGACGGGGTCTGGCAGATCCGCGCTCCCCGGGAGGTGGAGGCCGACGGCGATGCCGTCGAGGCCCTGCTCGAGGACGTCTCGACGCGCCAGGTCCTGCGCTTCGAGTCCGCCCTTCGACTCCGCTCAGGGCGGCCTGAGCAATCGACCTTGTCGAAGGCCGCACCCGCCAACCGGCGGGCGGGCGAGGACGAGGCGTCGGTCCTCAGCACCTACGGCCTGGACCGGCCGCAGGCCACCATCACGCTTGAGCAGGGCGACGGCCGGGAGGACGTCATCCAGGTGGGCGGCCGGGACGAGGCAGGCGGCCGCTGCTACGCCCGCCGGGCCGACGACCCCGCCGTGCTGGTCCTGGACGAGGACTTCCTGGACCTGGCCCTGCGCGGCTACCTGAGCTACCGCACCAAGGTGCTGGCCGAGGTCGCCCCCGCCGGCCGGCGGGTCACCGGACTGGTCATCGACCGCCAGGACGAGCATCTGGAGCTGACCAAGGAGAAGGACGAGTGGCAGCTCACCGCCCCCGTCAGGAAGCGGGCCGAGCGGGGGGCCGTGGACGACCTGCTCTTCGCGCTTTCACCCCTCCGGGCCGACCGCATCCTCACCGAGGAGGCCGAAGACCCGACCGAGTACGGCCTGCAGGACCCCACCTGCCGACTGAAGGTGACCGTCCAGAAGGAGGGCGAGGAGCCCCAGACCAGGGTGGTGAGCGTGGGCCGGGCCCTCCCCGAGGGCGGGCGGGCCGCCCGGGTGGACGCCGATAGGTTGGTGGGGGCCGTGAGCGACTCCTTCGTCGAAGACCTCCAGGCCGAGTTCCGCTACCGCACCGTCCTCAGCTTCGACCGTGACCAGGTCGACGAGCTGCGCCTGGCGGGAGTCGAACCGGCCGTGCGTGCCGTCAAGGTGGAGGGCTCCTACGAGCTGGTCGAACCGGCCGACGGTGAGCTGGACGAGGCCAAGGTCGAGAGCATCCTCAACGAGCTCCGGGGACTGCGGGTCGAACGCTGGGAGACCTACGAGACCCAGGACCTGAGCCCCTACGGCCTGGAGGAACCGATCTTGACCGTCTCCGTCCACGTCGGCGGACTGGACTCGGTGACCCACGTCCTCACGTTCGGAGAGGAGACCGGCGCTGGGAACGTCTTCGCCCGACTGGCGGGCGACCCGGGCGTGTTCGAGCTGCGAAAGAGACTGCTGGAGAAGCTGAAGGGGTCGGTCCTGGCGGAGCCCGAGGAGGAAAGGGCCGAGCCGGAAGAGACCGGCGAGGTCAGGCCTGAGCCCCCTGCGGACGAGACCGGCGGGCCCGGCTGAAGGTGAAGAGTTAGGGCAGGAGTCCACCAGCCCAACCACGTCCACGGATCGGTCCGCTCCACCAGCAGAACAGCCGTAGACCAAATCCCACAAAGGGCTTGACATCCGCAGGCTGTGAGCGGTAGCTTGCCGTACCGGTGACGGAGTGTGCCCGAGAGTGAGGGCTTTTTGTCGAAGGAGGTTGGGGATGAGACGAGCAGAGGTGGTAGGTTTTGTGCTGGCTCTGCTGTTGGGGGGTGTGCTGGCCGGCTGGGCGTGGTCACAGGAAGGGGCTGTCGAGGCTCCGGCCGGAAGTGAGAAGGAGGCTGCCGAGGCTCCGGCCGAGGGTGGGGAGGCGGTCGGCGAGACGGTCAAAGGGTACGTGTGTGAGATCAAGACGGGTCTGGGTCAAGGACGGGAGCGTCCGCGTGCTTACCCCGGGGAGATGAAGCTCACCGAGACGGCCATGCTGCGGACGGAGAAGAACGTCAGGGGCTCGTACATGTTGGTCGATTCGGCGACCCGGGCCACCTACAGGGTGAACGTCATCCAGGAGTGGAACCCCCGTTCAGGCACCACCACCACCCAGTACATGGCCGACAAGTACAGTTGGAGTGACATCGACTCCCTCCGTGAGATCTTCATCGACAGTCGCATCCAGGATGCCCGTATGCGCATGCGTGACAAGCCGGAAGAGGCGGCAGCGCAGATTGCCGGAGTCGAGGCCATGAAGCAGGCCGCCACCATGGAGCCCACCGAGGAGACCAAGGAGATCGCTGGTCTGGCCTGCACCAAGTACAAGATATCCCAGGGGGATCTGGTCAGGGGTCGGGCCTGGGTAACCAAGGACATCAAGATGGAGGTCCCCATCGGGAAGATGTTGGCCTACTCGCTCAATGAGATGATGGGTGGGGCGGGATCCCTCACCCAGTTGGACGAGTTGGACGGTTTCCCGGTGGACGTCTACGTCGAGTTCCCCATGTTGCGCCGGGAGCGGATCGCCAACGTCAGCTTCATCGTCGAGAAGATCACCGAGGCGGACGTGAGCGTTGCCGAGATGAGCCTGCCTGCAGGAGCCCGTATGGAGGAGCCGCTCAAGATGAGACTTGGCGGCGGGCGCGAACGCGAAATGCGGGGTCCTCCGGCAAATCGGCCCCCCGGCCTTTAGTCCTCTAAGAGGGCAGGCGAGGGAGGTCCTGCGGGTCCGTATGGAGCTGATCACCATGGGGGCGGGGGCTGGTCCGTTGCCCTGATCGCGGGGGAGTTGTTCCAGGGAGGGGAGAAAGCCGTGAGCAGTCGGCTTCCTTTGCGCGCCGTCGGCTCCCTGTGGGTGTGCGGGGTGCTGGCCGTTCTGCTAAGCGTCTCCTCTGTCCGGGCCGATTACATCGCCCGGGTGAAGGAGGGGAGCGCCACCGGCTACGTCTACATCGGCGAAGGGGCGGTGAAGAGACAGGGCCTGACGGGCTGGGGTGACGTGATCATCCGCGACGATGAGAAGGTCCTGTACTTCATCGGCTGGGCTCGAGAGGAACGCGGGGCCGGTGTCCCCAGCAGCGGGGAGGTGGCGGCAGAGCTGGCCGCCATCAAGGATGACATGCGGGCCTCTGGCGACATACCGGTAGACCTATTGAGGGACTCACAAGCCGCGGTCGTCGAGTACGAGACCTGTGTGGCCTCCTACGGTATGGTGCAGCAACGACGGCAAGCCTTGCACACACGCGTCAAGAAACAACGTGACCTGGACTTCCGTCACGCCCAGAGCAGCCCCGACGCACTGGAACGCAGAGGCGCCCTCCAGCGGGTCGCCACGGTCGACGCCTACCTGGAGAACAACCCCACCTGGACCGACACCGGGGAGACGGCCGTCATCGCCGGATGCCAGTGCACCAAGTACCACGTCGCTCTCTCCCCCATCTTCACTCTCGACGTGTGGATGACCACCGACCTGGGCCCCCAGTACCGGGCCGGGAAGATGTTCGCCAACTTCTACTACATCCATCAGGGGGGAATACCGGCCCTGGAGGTGCTGGGAGAGATCCCGGGCTTCCCCCTCAAGATGGAGGGCCGCTACCGGAACATCGAAGGTCGAAGCACCTTCAGGATCAACTACGAGGTACTCGACCTCATCGAGACCGACCTGGACGACAAGGAGTTCGACCCCCTCGGAACCCGCTATCCGGGCTTCGACAGGGACCTCCGCTGAGACCCGCGACCAGGCAGCAGCAGGACGTTCGGCAGAGGCGCCTGGGGCCGGTTGCCAGTCGACCCCGAGCCCCGAGTGAAACGGCCGGTTCAGGAAGGCATCTCCCTCCTCGCTTCCCTTACCTCCAGCGTCATCTCCGCCGCGGCCTTTGCGGGCGCCGGTGCCGCCAGCTCGCTACCGCCGGTTCAGGACCAGGGAGGCCAGCAGGGCCGCACCCAGAGGCAGGGCCCGTTCGTCGATGTCGAAGTGGGGGTTGTGGTGGTTGGTGTGGGTGCGCTTGGCCTTGCCCCGGGTCCCCAGGAAGACGAAGGCTCCGGGGGTCCTCTCCAGGTAGTAGGAGAAATCCTCGGCTCCCATGCGCACCTTGGCCTGGCGGTAGGAACTCCGCCGGCCGGTGAGTCGGCGAACGGTCTGGGCCACGAACTCGACGCTGTCGGCGTGGTTGACCGTGGGTGGGTAGAAGAAGCTGTAGTCCAGTTCTGCGCTGATGCCCGCTGAGCGGGCCACCCCGGTCAGGGTCCTCTTCATCAGCCTGGGCACGGCCCGACGGTGGCGCTCGGTGACCGTGCGCACGGTGCCTTTGAGTGTCACCTCGTCGGGGATGACGTTGAAGGCCGTGCCCGCCTCCAGCATACACACGCTCACCACCACCGGCTCGGTGGGGTCGGTGTAGCGGCTGGCGATGGACTGCAGGGCCAGCACGGCCTGGGCGGCCACGGGCACGGGGTCCCGGTTCAGGTGAGGGCTGGCGGCGTGGCCGCCCCGGCCCCGAATCCGGGCCTCGAAGCCGTCGGCAGCGGCCATGATGGCCCCGGGACAGGAGGCCACGGTCCCCACGGGCAGTTGGCTGTCAACGTGCAGTCCGAAGACCTCGTCGACGTCGTCCAGCAGGCCGGCCTCCACCAGGACCTTGGCCCCGCCCGGCGGGCGCTCCTCGGCCGGCTGGAAGAGAAAGCGCACGTTGACCGGCAACTCGCCCCGGTGACGCCTCAGGAGCGCCGCTGCTCCCAGGAGCATGGCCGCGTGGGCGTCGTGGCCACAGAGGTGGGCCACCCCGGGGTTCCGCGAGCGGTAGGGCTTCCGACCCAACTCCTGGACGGGCAGGGCGTCTATGTCGGCCCGCAGAGCGATGGTCCTGGTGGCCCCGTCCACTTGCAGGTCGGTCACGACGTCCGTCTTGACTGTGGGCGAGCGAGGCCGGAGACCCAGCGTGCGCAGCTCTCTGCGGATATAGCGGGCCGTCTCCTCCTCTTCGAAGCCCAGCTCGGGATGCTGGTGAAGGTGACGCCTCCAGGTGGAAAGCTGCTTCCGGGAACGGCGGGCTTCGGGAAGCAATGGGGCTGGCATGGGCTGACCTCCGTCGGTTCTTGTGGTGTGACCGGCTGACCTCCGGCGCGGCCGCCGGCGTGACCGTGGAGCTGCCTGGAGCGGGTCTAATTGCTGAGGAGGTTGAACTCGTCCTCTTCCTCTTCCTCCTCGTCCGCCTCCAGTTCGACCTGTTCCTCGGCCAGGATCTCGTACTCCTCACACGTCAGCAGGCGGTCGAGCTGCTGGCGGTCTCGGAGCTTCAGGTGCAGGAGCCACCCCTCGCCGTAGGGGTCTTCGTTGACGTGTTCCGGGTGCCGGGCCAGCACCCCGTTCAGCTCCACTACCTTTCCGTCCAACGGCGCATAGAGCTCCCACACCCCACGCATGCACTCCAACTCGCCCATCGGTTCGCCATGGGTCAGTTCGGTGTTCGCCTCCGCCACTTCCACGGCCACCGCGTCACCGTACTGTTCCAGGCCGTACTCCGTGACGCCGATGGTAACCGTGTCGTCCTCGCAACTGACCCACAGGTGGGTCTGACAGTACAGTAGATCAACAGGCGGCATACTCGGCTCCTCCTCCGCGTCAGTTGCTTCCCCCGGACCTCACGGCCCTGAGAGCTCGGACCATAAGGCAACTTCGCCAACGTCTGCGCCGAGGCGGACGACGCTGCAACCCCTCCCGACGACCAGACACCCGGGAAACGGCGCAAGTTTAGGAAGGGCAGAAATTGCTGTCAAGCACGAATTCGCCCCTCTCGTCGTGGGGCTCTTCGCTGCCCGGCCCACATCCGGCGTCCGCCCTCGCCGGTCGGCGGCCAAGGGTCCTGTGGGACCACTCCGTCAATGTGACCGACGCGGTTTCTTCTGAGGCAGTTTCCTCACCAGTGTCAGCTCCAGTTGCCGGGCGGCCAGGTCGATCTCCCGGATGCGCACCTCCACCCGTTCGCCCAGCCGGAAGCTGTTCCGCTTGTCGTCGCCGACCAGCAGGTGTTGACTGGCCATCAGTCGGTAGCGGTCCCGGGGCAGGGCGGCCACCGGTACCAGCCCCTCGATGATGAGCCGGTCCAGTTGCACGAAGATGCCGAAGCGCTTCACTCCCGTGATCACCCCGGTGAAGGCCCTGTCGGCATGGGAGGCCAGGTAGCGCAGTATCTTGACCTCGGTGAGGGCGCCTTCGGCGGCGTCGGCCGTGCGCTCGGCTTCGACGGCTTCCGCGGCGATCTCAACCAGGTGCTCACTCCACACGTCCCCTCCCCGGCCTCCCCGCAGGGCCCCCCGCAGCCAGGCCTCCAGCACCTGGTGGACCTGGAGGTCGGGGTATCGGCGGATGGGCGAGGTGAAGTGGCAGTAGGCCTCGCTGGCCAGGGCGAAGTGCTCGGCGCACACCGGCGTGTACTCGGCCCGCTGCGTGCTCTTGAGCAGGGCCAGGTGCACGGTGTAGGCCAGTGCTGTCTCCTCCGACTGCTCCAGGATGTCCTGCAGTCGTCGGCGGATGCCCCGCTTCTTGCTGGTGAAGCCCAGGCTCTTGGCGAACTCGAAGAACTCGGCCACGTCTTCACGGTCGGGCCCGCCGTGGGTGCGGAAGATGCCGGGCAGCTTCTCCCGGTTCATCAGCCGAGCCACCGACTCGTTGGCCGCCAGCATGGCCTCCTCGATGAGCCGGTGGGCCCAGGTGCGCGGTCGGGGCTCGATGGCCGTCACCCGCCCCCGGTCGTCCACCACCACCTCCAGCTCGGGGATGTCCAGCTCCAGGGCCCCCCGCTCCTCGCGGGCCGCGTAGAGCACCCGGGCCAGGGCCTCGGCCTCCCGCACCAGCTCCACGGCCCGGGCCGGGAAGCCGCCCGTCTTCCCCTGGAGGATGCCCTGGGCCTCCTCGTAGGTCAGGCGGGTATCGCTGCGGATGATGCTGGCCCACAGTTCCTCGCGTTGGACCCGGCCCCGGGCGTCGAAGGTGAGGTGCACGGTCTTGGTCAAACGCTCTTCCTCGGGTCGCAGGCTGCAGGCGTCGCTGGAGAGTTCCTCGGGGAGCATGGGGATGGCGAAGCCGGGGAAGTAGACGCTCGTCCCCCGCAGACGGGCCTCCTCGTCCAGGGGCGAGCCAGGGCCGACGAAGTGGGAGACGTCGGCGATGTGCACGGCCAGCTCCCAGCCACCCCCTTTGAGCCTGCGCACGGAGATGGCGTCGTCGAAGTCGCGGGCCTCGGCCGGGTCGATGGTGACGGTGGGCCAGCCGCGCAGGTCCCGTCGTCCGGGCCCGGGGCGGGCCTCCTTCTGGGCGGCCGACTCGGCCGCCTCTTTCACCGCGGGGGGGAAGTGCTCCCTGAGCTCGAACTCGCGTATGACCGAGAGCTCGTCCACGCCCACGGCCCCGCTCTTGCCCAGCACCTCGACCAGCGTGCCCGTGAGCTCGGCCGCTGCCGGCTCGGGCGGGGGGAGCTCCATCACCACCTTGTCCCGGTCCTGCACGTGCCCCACTTCACCCGGACTCACCGGGACGCGCAGGTGGCTCAGCTCACCGTCGGGGATGATGAAGCCCCGGCCCTCCTGCTGGTGGTAGGTGCCCACCAGGTGGGTCCGTCCCCGGTGGATGACCTTGACCACGCTGCCTCGCGGTCCCTCGCCGGGCTTGCGACCCTTGCCGGTGACCTGCACCAGCACGGTGTCGCCGTCCAGGGCCCCGGCCAGGTTCTGCTTACTGATGTAGATGTCGGGGCCGCCCCCCTCGGGGGCGACGAAGCCGAAGCCTCCTGAGGCCACGTCCAGGACCCCCGTCACCGTGGAGCCGGGCGCGGCCAGACCCATCCGCCCGCCCCGCCGACGGACGATGAGGCCCTGCTGGTGCAGCTCCCGCAGCGTTTGGCGAAACTGCTGGTACTGGCTCTCCTGGATGCCCAGGGCCCGGGCCAGGGCCCGGGCCCGCATGGGCACGTAGCTTCGCCGCTTCATGAAGTCGATGAGTCGCTTGGCCGAAACCATCAGGCACTCCTTTGCTGTCGTAAGTCTGCTCGGCGATTCCCTCTTGGAGGCCCCGTCAACACTCCCTCTCCCTTTGGGAGAGGGTGGGGGTGAGGGCCCATTGGTCGTACGACTTTCCCCCCTCACCATGCCTCGCGCCGTCGACCGTACGGGCTATGGCGCGTCGGCGACTCCCCCACAGGGGGAGAGGAGCTCTGCGGGACGCTCTCAGTATAGGTGGAACGCTCGCCCAGGGCAACGGTGTTGGAGCTTGGGCCGGGCCGCCTTTTCCCCTATAATGCGGTGACGCC
>CAZIBA010000060.1:0-8448 GCA_964536795.1 uncultured Planctomycetota bacterium
AAGGGGCTTAAGCCCCTTGCCTCTCTGAAACCTTCAGCGGCTGCCCCTTCTTGCCTGGTGCCCGTCGCCCCTACGGGACTTGCTTACCCACAAATCTGACGCACACCCGGTGCTCGGGTCCTCGGTCACTGCGGCATCCAAGGACCGCGGACGTCACACCTCGGGAGGTCGGGCGTTACCCGAGCGCCCGCACGGACGGTGGGCCTTCGGCCCGACGTCCGTGCCACCCACCGCAGCGAAGGGCGCGCTGGGTGCCACGGGCACCGGCGAAGCCAGTGCCCGTGTGGGTCTTGTCCGGCCCGAGGTTCTGCACGAGGGGGTGACCACTCGTACGGGTCGAAGCCTGCTGCTCTGCTGCTTCGTCCGTACGGACTTCGCAGAGGAGCAGGCGGAGCAGAGGCCCTTGCGATCCACAGGACCCCGGCACGACCCCTACGGGCCGTGGCACGTCCGTCGGTTCGGTCAGGCAGCGAATGCCTGACGTCCCGCAGGGAATCGCAGGTCAACGGGGGCGGGGGAAGGGCCTGTCACTGTAAAGGTCAGCAGACACATGGTTTATGGAATGCAGGGGCCATTCAGGTCACAACAGTCTTGACAGGGGTGTGGGCGGAAGGCATACAGTGTGTGACCAAGTTGAGGCCCCGACGGCGTGCTTCTCACACGAGTCGTACGACCCTTTCCCCTCACGGCCCGTACGGGCCGTGGCACAAACCGCCGTCGGGTCGTGGGACTCGTATGAGGTGTGACCGGAACGTAAGGGTGTGCCTCCGTGCGCCGTTCCCTTCGACAGGCGGTTTTTGCTCTCTTCCTTCTCTCGGGCATCAGCGGGCTCATCTACGAGGTGGTATGGGTGCGCATGCTGGTGACCATCTTCGGCAACACCACGTTCGCCGTCAGCACGGTCCTGTCGGCCTATATGACCGGTCTGGCCATCGGCAGTTACGCTTTCGGTCGCCTGATCGATCGCCGCGGTGGTAAGGCGCTCCTGATCTACGCCCTGCTCCAGACGGGCGTCGCCGTCTCGGCGGTGCTGCTGACGATGGCGCTGTGGAACGTGACTCCCGTCCTGGTGTGGGTGCAACGTGCCCTGTCGGAGAGCGCGGTGCATCTGGCCGTGGTCCGCTACCTGATCGTTTTCAGTCTGCTGGTGGTGCCGACGACGTTGATGGGGGGGACGCTGCCCGTCCTGAGCAAGTTCCTGGTGGAGCGCCGGAGTTCCCTGGGTCGCTACGTCGGTGTGCTCTACGCGCTCAACACGCTGGGAGCAGCTCTGGGGTGCTTCGCTGCGGGGTTCCTGCTCATCGGTCGGCTCGGTCTGGACCTCACGGTTTGGTCGGCGGCCGCTCTCAACCTGGGCATCGGTGCGGTGAGCTGGGCCCTGGCCAGACGGAGAGGCGTCGCCACTGGCGGGCTGAGCGTGGGTGAGCGGGCGGCGAGCCCCATTGGTTCGTCCGGGCTCCCCGGACCAGAAGAGACCGGGGGGGGCGACGGCGGTCCGTCTTTGCGCACGCTGGTCCTTTTCGCGATGGCGTTCTCAGGCTTTGCCGCGCTCGGTTACGAGGTGATCTGGACGAAGGCACTGATCTTCTCGCTGGGCAACTCGGTCTACGCCTTCGCCACCATGTTGACCACGTTCCTCATCGGGCTGGCGCTGGGCAGCCTGTTTTGCTCCTGGCTGGTGGACCGGGGGAAGCGTCTGATGGCCGGGTTGGGGGTCGTGGAGGCGGGCATCGGGGTGTACGGGATCCTCTGCGTGCACCTGTTCGCCTCGCTCATCAAGCCCAGCAGTTCGGAGGTGACCGCAGCCACGGCCGGTCCCTCGCCGCTGGTCGGGACGGGCTTCCTGGATACGTTCTGGGTGATGCTCCTCCCCACGCTGCTCATGGGTGCGACCTTTCCCCTGGCCGTGCGCATCTGCACGGTCACCGTGGGCCGGGTGGGCCGGGGCACGGGCAGCGTCTACTCCTTCAACACGGTGGGGTCGGTCCTGGGCTCGACGGTGACCGGCTTCGTGCTGCTGCCCCTGCTGGGCTTGCAGAGGGGCCTGATCGCGCTGGGGCTGGTCAACGTCACCGTGGGTCTGCTGCTGTGCGCGGTGGAGCCCCGGATGAGGCGAGGTACGAAGGTCATCGTCCTGGGAGCCCTTGTGGGCGCGCTGCTGACGGCCCTCTGGACGACGCCGGAGAACGTCTTTCGCCGGGCCTTCGAGCAGGGCACCAAGTTCGTCTACTACAAGGAAGACGTCTCGGGCGTGGTGTGGGTGCAGGAGGACGGTCCCGACCGCAGCCTCTTCATCGACCGCAGAGACATGGCCGGTACCTACGGGCGCCTGTTCGACTCGCAGAGGGCCCTGGGTCATCTTCCCCTTCTCCTTCACCCCAACCCCAGGAGGGTGTTCGTGCTGGGTTTCGGCGCCGGCGGGGCCTGCTACTCCATCGGCACCCACCCGGAGGTGGAGCGCCTCGACGCTGCTGAGATCTGTCCTCCGGTGCTGGAGGCGGCGGAGTTCCTCACCCGCATCAGTCGGGGCATCCTGGACGACCCACGGTTTCACCTCTACCTCAACGACGGGCGGAACTTCCTGCTCACCGCCCGGGGCTCTTACGACGTCATCTCGGTGGACCTCCTTTACCCCGACTGCCGGTACCGGCAGCCTGTACACCAGGGAGTTCTACGAGACCTGCAGTCGGCGACTGGCCGACGACGGTCTGATGGTGGAATGGCTTCCCCTGCACCTGATCTCCTCAAGGGACCTGAAGGTTATCGTCCGGACCTGTCAGTCGGTGTTTCCCCACGTGTCCCTGTGGCACTCGCCCTACTACACCTGTCTGCTGATGGTCGGCAGCAAGAAGGAGCTCCGCGTCGACTTCCAGCGGTTGGTGGAAAGGATGGCCCGGCCGGCCGTTCGCGACGACCTCAGCGAAGTGCATCTGACCAGTGCCTACGGGCTGGTCGGTTACTTCGCTGCCTCGGATGAGGCCCTCGCCGCCTGCACGGCCGACGTTGACCTCCTCAACACCGACGACCTCCCCGTCATCGAGTACAGCGCCCCACGCACCCGCAACGACGAGCTGGTGACCCGTCGGATCCTGCTGGACGTCCAGCCCGACGTCCTGGCCCTGTTGACCGACCTGGGAGAGACCCCCGAGGAGTCGGGCCGGGTCCGGGCCCGGCTCCTGGCCGCCCACCAGTCGAACCGGTCGGTGCAGCGGGCCATCGTGGCTTTGAGGAAGGGGCGCTTCATACACCCTCTCTTCCGGTCCGCGAGCGACCGGTCTGCCGTCAGCTACTGCCTGAAGGCGCAGGTCCTCGACCCCACGAACGAGCTGGCCTCGCTGTTCCTCGGTGAGGCGCACTGGTTCCTGGGTGCCACGCTGGAAAGCGAGGGCCGGCTGGGCGAGGCGCTCGAACACAAGCTGCGGGGGCTCAGGCTCTGGCCCGACATCGCCAGGCTGCCGATCCTGGAGTACCGGAAGACACTCGCGGCGAACCCCGGCTCGGCCCGGACCCACTTCGACCTGGCCGTCGCTCTGGCCGGGACGGGCAAGACCGGGGAAGCCATCCAGCACCTGGGCACGGCCCTGCGCCTGCAGCCGGACCTGCCCGGCGCGGCCAGCCTGCTGAGCAAGCTTCAGGCCGCCTCCGGGCCGGCCTCCACCAGGCCGTGAGGGCCGTCCAGGATTGGGACTCACGTACCAGCGGACGGAGCACACTCACTCGCAGGGCGGGTGAGGCGCTCTACTCCGCCACGCTTACCACGAGCGATGGAGGCGACCTCGATGGTTGGGAAGACGCGGTCGGCTGACCTGGGAAGGCGCTGGTTCGCGCCCGTGCCCCGCTTTGACCCGAGCGAGGGAACCACCGTGCTGGAACCCCCCGGGGACGGGGCCGGGTACTGGGTGGGTGCACCCAGCATCCTCTACGACGCCGAGGAAACCGGGGGCACGTACTACCTCTACCACCGACTTCGCCGGCCCCGTGGTCAGGGCCGGGGCTACGTTTGTCGGGTGTCCCGGAGCTCCGACGGCGTCAGCTTCGAGACCATCTGGGAGGCCAGCAAGGAGCAGTTCGACTCCCCCTCGGTGGAGCGGGCCTGCCTGGTGAGGACGCCCGAAGGCAGCTACCGGCTCTACCTCAGTCTGGTGGACGGTGCCGACGGCAAGTGGAAGGTGGACCTGCTGGAGGCCCGCTCACCGGCCGACTTCCGCCCCCAGGAGCGCCGACGCGTCCTCGACCCCGACCCTCTGGGTCTGGCCGGCGTAAAGGACCCGTACCTGATGCTCTTCGGCGGACTCTACTGGGCGCTCCTGAGCTACGCCCCCATCCCCGGGAGCGACGCCAGCGGACTGCACGCCACCGGCGACGCCTACGCTACCGGCAAGACCAGCTCCCACACCGGTCTGGCCACCAGCGCCGACGGCGTCGGCTTCGACTGGCAGGGCGACGTCCTCTCCCCCGTGCCCGACCGCTGGGACGCCTACGCCGCCCGCATCGGCTCGGTGGTGCCGGCCGGGAACTGCTTCCTGGCCTTCTACGACGGCGGGGCCAGCGTGGAAGAGAACTACGAGGAGAAGTGCGGCCTGGCCGTGAGCTTCGACCTGGTGACCTTCCACCGGGTCTCCGTCGGTGAGCCTTGGCTCACCTCACCGGAGGGGTCGGGGTCGCTGCGCTACCTGGACGCCATCGTGGTGGGGGACGAGGTGCGCTGCTACTACGAGTACGCCCGGGCCGACGGCAGCCACGAGCTCAGACTCAGCACCTTCAACCTGGATGCGTAGGGGAGGGCCTTCGGTCGAACGCCCCTACAGGCGCGGACAGACCCGTGATGCGACGCTTCGAGCCGTGATTTCTTGACCGGCAACGCCTGTTCAAAAAGGACGGGCTTCCGGCGACTTGGCTTGCCCACCTTGGGCTCTCCTGCAAGCGAGAGGGATTGGCTTCGTTAGAGGAGAAGAGGGGTCAGTCGCCGGAAGCCCGGTCGTGTTAGTTCTGTGGGGGGCTTGAGTCTGTCTCCTTTGCTGCTCTGCGAAGTCCGTACGGACGAAGCACGAGGAGCCTGGTCCTCCCCTCGTCGGACCGTGTTCTCCTACAGCCTGGTCCGGTCCATCAGCCTCATCAGCCTGAGGGCGCGCAGGTGAACGTAGTAGGCCTGCAGGTGGTCGTCCTCCAGGCCCTCCAGGTAGTCCCGGTTGAGATTGGGGTTCAGGTAGGAGATGACGTCGATGAGGTCTTCCCGCGACATGGCTTGGCTCCCTCTCTTTCGGCCCTCGGTCGCATCCGATGGGGCGGAGCTCGTTGACCACCTACAGCCAGCAAGCCACACCCCTACCTGCAATTCCCTATCGGCCGCTCCGGGCGGCGTCCTGAAGCAAAAGTCCCGCGCCGCCGAGCCGTACGAACCGACGCCGGCGGACCAGACCACTCCCAAGAGCCACCGGGCTCTCGGGCCAAGGGACGTTGACAGTTGAGTGCGGGGCACGTACATTGTGGCGGTCAGCTAATGAGTGCCGGGGCCGCCTTCGGATCCTCCGGGGTGAGCAAAGGAGTTCGGGTCAGCGATGCGCACCATCGAGATCGGGGCCAAGCCGGGGCCGTTCTTCGTGTGCAAGCTGCTGGGACGTTTCTACCGGCCCATCTACTGGTCCAAGGTGAGCAACGTCAAGATGCGTTCGGTGCCCGAGCCCCAGCTCTTGGGGCGGGACTGGGTGAAGGTGCGGCCCATCCTCGCAGGCATTTGCGCCAGCGACCTGGCCGGGGTCACCCTCAAGCACCGCTTCGACAGCTTCATGAGCGCCTTCGCCTCCTTCCCCATCGGTCTGGGTCACGAGGTGGTGGGTCGGGTGGTGATGGCCGGGGTCGGGGCCAGTGAGTTTGCGGTGGGGCAGCGGGTGAACCTGGACCCCTACCTCCACTGCGCCGTCCGGGGCATCGACCCGGTCTGCCCGTCGTGTGCGAGAGAGGAGTTCCCCACCTGTGAGAGCTTCGCCCGGGGCAAGCTCCCTCCCGGTACGGGCATCGGCAGCAACAACTTCACCCGGGGGGCCTGGAGCGACTACTTCCAGGCCCACCGCCTGCAGCTCATCCCCGTCCCTGACGGCCTCACCGACGAGCAGGCCGTCCTCGTGGACCCGGTGGCCTGCGCCCTGCACGGCCTCTTCAAGAGGCTGCCCACCGACGAGGAGACGGTCATCGTCTACGGCTGCGGGACGCTGGGTTTGGGGGCCATCGGGTGTCTCCGGGCCCTGGGGCTGGGTGCCCGGGTGCTGGCCATTGCCCGCTACCCCTTCCAGGGAGAGCTGGCCCTGCACTTCGGGGCCGACGTCGTCCTCGTGGGCCTGAGGCAAAAGGAGCTTTTCGGACGGGTGGCCGAGCTCACCGGCGGCTCCGTCCACACGGGGTTCCTGCCCACCGGGCGGATGCTCACCGGGGGCGCCGACGTCGTCTACGACTGCGTGGGCACCACCCGGAGCCTGGGGAACTCGATGAAGTTCACCCGTCCCCACGGGACCATGGTGGTGGTGGGGATAGGCTACCCCGGACGAGTGGACTGGACGCCCGTCTGGTTCCAGGAGATCACCATCCTGGGGAGCGTGGGTCAGGGGATGGACGAGTGGCAGGGGGAGCGCTGCCAGAGCAGCGTCCTCCTCCACAAGCTCATCCTCGACGGCCGGCTGGACCCCACGCCGCTGCTGACCCACCGCTTTCCGCTGGACGATTACAGGAAGGCCTTCGCCACCGCGCTCAACAAGGGCCGGAGCCGCTGCGTCAAGGTGGCCCTGTGCGTAGACAAGGTCAATTGCTTAGCACACCCTGAGCGAAGTCGAGGGGTGAAGATCGACGCCCCCTCAGCTTCCAAGGAGCCGACACGGTGATTATCGACTTTCACACCCACCTGGGTCGAGGCGAGCCCGACGCCGACGAGCTCCAGCGCGACCTCACCCCCGACCGTCTCATCCGGGTGATGGACGAAGGGGGCGTGGACCGGGCCGTCTGCTTCCCCGTCACCTACTCCAACTACCGCTGGGCGATAACCGAAATCGCCGAGGCCGTCCGGGACCATCCCGACCGGCTCATCGGTTTCGCCCGGGTGGGTGACACCGAGGACGCCCCCGACATCGTCCGCTGGGCCGTAATGGAAATGGGGATGAAGGGGCTCAAGCTCCATCACGGCTGCGATCGCATCGACCCCACCAGCCCCAACCTGCACCGGGTGATGGTCCAGGCCGAGGAGCTGGACATCCCCGTCATCTTCGACTGCTTCGCGGAGCGGGCCCGCCTGGTCATCCCCCTGGCCGAGCGCTACCGCTGTCCCATCGTCCTGGGTCACATGGGCGGGCTGTGGAACGTGAGTTGGATCAACACCTGCATCGAGGCCGCCCAGCGCGAACCCCACATCTACCTGGAAACCAGCTCGGTGCTCCTCTTCGGCAAGATCGAGCAGGCCGTCGAGGTCATCGGCTCCGAGCGCATCCTCTTCGGCACCGACGGTCCCCCCATCCATCCCCGCCCCGAGATCGAGAAGATCCGCTGCCTCCACATCAGCGACCAGGAAAAGGCCAACATCCTGGGCGGAAACGCCGCCCGCCTCCTGGGACTCGATATCGAGGCCTAATAGCCTTCAGGACCGAAGCAGCCGACCGTAGGTTTCCGGTCGCCGCTCCTCACGGAGTTTTGGTGAGCCCTGGGCCTGCCGGGATTCGTCCAGGTTGACGGTCGCTGTCGCCACGCCTGCCCGGCGACCGGTGTCGGCCAGCACCATCCCGTCCCAATCGACGACGGCGCTGCGGCCGATGTGGACCGCGGCCGAGTCCAGGCACTTCTGGGCGTAGTTGGCCGAGACCAGGAAGACCTGGTTCTCCATCGCTCGGGCCCGCATGAGGACGTCGGTGATGTGGGCCCGGGAGTACATGGTGGGCCAGAAGATGACGTCGGCCCCCTCCAGGGCCAGGCACCGGGCCGCCTCCGGGAAGTGCAGGTCGTAGCAGACCAGACAGCCCACCCGCCCGAAATCGACCTCGAAGACGGGAAAGCCCTCACCGGGCGTCGCCACCTCCGCCTCCTCCGGGGGGAGGTGCACCTTGTGGTAGGAGCCCCGGTGAAGGCCGCTCCGGTCGAAGAGGGCGACGGAGTTGAAGACCTTCTCACCCACGTGCTCGTATAGGCAACCCAGGACGTACATACCCCACCGGTCGGCCTGCTGAGAGAGCATCTCCGAGATTGGGCCCTGGCCGATGACCTCGGCCTCGCCCTGGTTGGGGGTGCGCTTGGTGGCAAAGACTTCCGGTGTGCACACGATGTCCGAGCTCCGACGACCGGCCTCCTCCAGGAAACCCCTGGCCACGTCCAGGTTCCGCTCCTTGGTGAAGAGGGGCACGTTCTCGTTGGGGTCGGGGAGCTCCAGACAGATGCTGCTCACGGTCACTCGCGTCCGCTCAACCACGCTGTTCT
>CAZIBA010000061.1:0-8360 GCA_964536795.1 uncultured Planctomycetota bacterium
TGTATCCTGCCCATCGCCCTGCTCTACCTCCTGCTTCTCCAGCGGGGTCGTCGAGAGGCCCTGGTCCGCAGCCTCAGGGGCTGGCTGGTGTCGGCCGCTGTGGTGGTGGTCGGGTTCCTGCCCTGGCTGCTATACGTTCACGCCCACACCGGCTGGGCAGCCTTCCGCGCCCACCGCGCCACGTACACCCGGGTCGGTCTCGGCTCAACGGCCTACGCCATAGCCTTCGCCGGGCAGTGCCTGGTGCGCTTCGTGGGTTGGCACGTGGTGGTGCTGGCCCTGGTGGGGCTGGTGGTGATGGTGTGGGGGCGCGAACGTGACCGGGCTGCGGGGCTGCTCTGGGTGGCCTGGCTGGCCGGCTACGGCGGGCCCCTGCTCTTTTACCTGCCCTACCCCCGGCTGAGCTTGCCGCTGGTGCCTCTCCTGGTCATTCCCGCTGTGGTGGTCCTCCGGCGGGCGCGGGCGAAGGCGACGGGCTCGCCGACCGAGGGGAAGGTCACGGTGCTCCGGTGGTCTCTGGCCGTGGCCGGTGTGGCCGCTCTCTCGCTCGTCCTCTCGATGGACACCCTGTCCCGACGGCCGACCGGCTACCGGGATGCAGCCAAGTTCGTAGCCAGGCAGACGAACGAGGGCCTCGTCGTCCGGGCCTGCCAGGCCCCCCTGGACTTCTACCTGACGCTGGCCCGCTTCCCCCAGGAGCGCTTCACGGCGCTGACCTCGGCCAACAGGGACGATCTGGTCAGCCTGGCCCGGGCCGGGGAACCCATGCTGGTGGTGGGCGACTACTACCTGAAGGACAACCCCCAGCTCCGGTCCGCTGTGCTGGAGGACGCGGGTATGAGAGAGCTGGTCGCCTTTGAGAACGACGTGTTGGACGTCATCCTTCTGGACGGTGGCTTTGAGGTGCTTCGCCTCGCCCGGCGGGACCCGGAGGACCCGAGCGTCCGCCTCTACACCCACGTCGTCGTCTACGCCCGCCCGGGGGCCCCCGCTGGCGAAACACCTTGAATGCTGGCCCTGGTCGAGTATAATCCTGCTCTTTGCAGCAACCCCGAGGAGTGTGAGGAGCGCCATCCGTGCACACGGTGACCGTCATCCCCGGTGACGGGGTGGGACCTGAGATCGTTCTGGCCATGCGTCGGTGCGTGGAGGCCGCCGGTGTGGACATCCGCTGGGAGGAGGCCCGGGCCGGCGAGGCCGTCATCGAGGAGTTCGGCACCCCGCTTCCCGAGGAGACCCTGAGGAGCATCCGTCGAAACCGGGTGGCCATCAAGGGCCCGGTGACGACCCCGGTGGGCTCGGGGTTCCGCAGCGTCAACGTGGCCATGCGTAAGGCCCTCGACCTCTACGCCTGCCTGCGGCCCTGCCGGTACTACGAGGGTGTCCGGTCCAACTACCCGGGCCTCGACCTGGTGGTGGTCCGGGAGAACACCGAGGACCTCTACGCGGGCATCGAGTTCGAGCGGGGAAGCGAGGCCTGCGCCCGGCTCCGCGCGCAGATTGCCGAGCTGGACGGGGCCGCCATCGGTGAGGACGCCGGGGTGAGCATCAAGCCCATCTCCGAGGGCGCCTCCGAGCGCATCGTCCGCTTCGCCTTCGAGTACGCCCGGGCCAACGGCCGGAAGAAGGTCACGGCCGTCCACAAGGCCAACATCATGCGGGCCACCGACGGGCTCTTCCTGAAGGCGGCCCGGCGGGTGGCCCGGGCGTACGGTGAGGTCGAGTTCGAGGACCGCATCATCGACAACATGTGCATGCAACTGGTCCAGAGACCTCAAGCTTACGACGTCATCGTGACCGAGAACCTCTACGGCGACATCCTCAGCGACCTCTGCGCCGGGCTGGTGGGCGGGCTGGGTGTGGCCCCGGGGGCCAACCTGGGCGAGGACTGCGCCGTCTTTGAGCCGGTGCACGGCTCCGCGCCCAAGTACGCCGGTCAGAACCGGGTGAACCCGACGGCCGAGATCCTCTCCGGTGTGCTCATGCTTCGGCACTTGGGCGAGGCCGAGGCCGCCCGCCGACTGGAGGGGGCCGTCGCCCGGGTCATCGCCGAAGGACGCTTCGTCACCTACGACCTCAAGCAGGACCGCGACGACCCCTCGGCCGTGGGCACCAGTGAGATGGCCGACGCCGTCATCGCCGCCCTGGGCTGAGTGACCCCGGGGCATCCCAAAGGGGAGGCATGGTGGGCCTCAGGCGAGCTGTCAGCCGTTACTGGTTGGAGGTCATTGCACCTTCCGGGTCGGAGGTGCGGCGAGGCTGGCGTCCGCTCGCCGAGCTGTTGCGGGTGCTGCTGGCCGTGGTCTCCTGGCCCTACGGGCTGGTCGTCAAGTTGCGTAACTTCTTCTACGACCGGCAGTTCTGGATGTTCAAGACGGTGCACCTTCCGGTGGCCGTGGTCAGTGTGGGGAACGTGGCCGTGGGGGGGACGGGGAAGACCCCCTTCGTGGAGCTGCTGGCCAGGCGGCTGAGCGAACGGGGCCGGGGGGTGTGCATCCTGAGTCGGGGCTACGGTCACGGGAGTGAGGCCAGGCGGAACGACGAGTACCTCATGATCAAGGAGCTCCTGCCTGAAGTGCCTCACCTGGTGGGGCCGGAGCGACTGCTCACCGGCATCCAGGCCATCCTCCAGTTCCGCTGTGACTGTCTCATCCTGGACGACGGCTTCCAGCATCGGAAGCTGGCGCGGGACCTGGACGTGGTGCTGGTGGACGCCCTGCAGCCTCTGGGGCTGGGACACCTGCTCCCCCGCGGTCGTCTGCGGGAACTGCCCAGTGGACTCCGCCGGGCCCACCTCATCTGCCTGACCCACACCGACCTGGTCTCGACCCGGGACCTGGAGCGGGTCCGTGAGCGCCTCCGACGCCTGACCCCCGACGTGCCTATCCTTGAAGCCAAGCATCAACCCCGCGCCCTGCGCTCGGTCGTCCCCGCTGGGGGCCACGAACCCCTCGAAGTGCTGGCCGGAAAGCGGGTGGCCGCCTTCTGTGCGCTGGGGAGCCCCCGCAGCTTCCTGGAAGACCTGCGCCTCTTGAGGGCCCAGGTGGTGCACCGGGCCCTCTTCCCCGACCACCACCATTTCAGCGGCTCGGAGCTTCAGGACCTCGTAACCGAGGCCCGTGCTGCCCGGGCCGAACTGCTGGTCTGCACCCACAAGGACGCCGTCAAGCTCCCCGAGAAGCTGGCCGCAGCTCACTGGCCGACGCCGGCCATTCCCGTCCTTGCCTTGACGATGGAGCTGGTTATACTACGAGGCGAGGAGCAGCTAAAGGAGGCGCTGGCTCGGCTGCCGATGAGGACCCACCCCCTGCGGCTCCGTTACCGGGGAAAGGAAGAGGCGGCTCGACGACGCTCGCCCCAGGCCGGCGGCTGAGTGTCGGACCTGCCGACCCGGGAGGACGAGGACCCGTGTCTGATGCGTCGGCCAGCTTCCTGGAGCCTGTTGACCTGGGCAAGCTGCGCACCTACCCACTGGCTGAGCGGAAGAGCCTGGTGAGTGTGGAGCAGTTCGCCGGCCTGGTCGAGCCTTCGGGGTCGGCGGCCGAACTTCTGGCCTCCCTGCCCGACATCCTGGCCGGGAAGGACCTGCGTCGGCTGGCTCGACGGATGGCGGAGGCGCGTCAACGCGGGGCCCTGGTCGGCCTGGCCATGGGTGCTCACGTCATCAAGTGCGGCCTGAGCCCCGTCGTGAACGACCTTATCGATAGGGGCCTGGTGGGTCTGCTGGCGATGAGCGGGGCCGGGGCCATCCACGACTACGAGATCGCCCGCATCGGCGCCACCAGCGAGGACGTGGCCCGGGCTCTTCCGGAAGGCAGCTTCGGCCTGGCCGACGAGACGGCCGAAGCCTTTCGCCAGGCGGCCGAGATAGCCAAGGAGAGCGGGATCGGCCTGGGCCAGGCCTTCGGCCAGCTCATCGAGGAAGAGGAGCTGCCTCACCGGGACGTGAGTGTCCTGGCCGCGGCCTACCGGGCTCGCGCGCCGGCCACGGTGCACGTGGCTGTAGGCACCGACGTCGTGCACATGCATCCGAGCTTCCCGGCGGGGCTGGTCGGTGAGGCCAGCCACCGGGACTTCCGGGTGCTTTGTGCGGCGGTGAGCAAGCTCGGAGGAGGGGTCTGGCTCAACGTGGGGTCGGCCGTGGTGCTCCCTGAGGTGTTCCTGAAGGCGGTGAACGTGGCCCACAACCTGGGCCACGCGCTGGAGGGACTGGTGGCCGCCAACCTGGATATGATCCCCCACTACCGACCCCAGACCAACGTCGTGGGTCGCCCCGCCGCCGAGGGCATCACCCTGGTGGGCAGGCACGAGTTCCTGCTTCCCTTGCTGCGCCTGGCGGTTCTGGTGGAGTTGAACCGGGGTCCGGGCCCGGCGAGGTAGAGGAGGCGACGTGTATCGGCACCTGGTTCACTGGCTTGAGAAGTGGTCCGAGGCCCACGTGGTGGTGGTGGGCGACCTCATTCTGGACCGCTACGTGTGGGGCGAGGTGGAACGCATCTCCTTCGAGGCACCCGTGCCCGTTGTTCAGGTGACGCGCGAGGAGTCCCGGCTGGGGGCGGCCGGTGCGGTGGTGGCCATGGCCCACTCCCTGGGTGTGCGGGTTACCTGCGCCGGTGTGGTGGGCGACGACCCGGCCGGTGAGGAGCTCCGCAGGCATCTCCCGGAGCTGGGGCTGTCCGACGCCCACGTCCTCACCGACCCCGACCTGCCTACCACGGTCAAGACGCGCATCCTGGCCCGGGTTCAGCACGTCTGCCGAGTGGACCACGACCCCCTGGTCGCCGTCTCCGCCGAGGTGCGCAGTGAACTCCTCGAGCGGTTGGCCGCGCTCCTCGACGACGCTTCGGTCCTCTGCGTAGAGGATTACGACAAGGGCCTCTTCTCCCCTCCCTTTCTGCAGGAGGTCATCGGTCTGGCCCGGGGGAAGAACGTCCCCGTCCTGCTGGACCCCTGGCGCCACGGCGACTTCAGCCGCTACCGGGACGCCTCCCTCATCTGCCCCAACCGGATGGAGGCCGGAGGCGCCGTCCACCGTCACCTCGAGACCCACGAGGACCTGAAAGCGGCCTGTGCCCAGTTGCTGGAGGAGCTCGAGCTCGAGGCCGTCCTCGTCACCCTGGGGGCCGAGGGCAGCGCCCTGCTGGAACGGGGGCAGCCCTTCCGACACCTGTCCGGCGAACCCCGGGCCGTCTTCGACGTCACCGGTGCCGGTGACATGACCCTGGCCACCCTGGCCTCGGCGCTGGCCGCTGGCGCCCCCTACGTGGAGGCTGGCCAACTGGCCAACGTGGCCGCTGGCCTCAAGGTGGAGAAATTGGGCACGGCCGTGGTCACCCGGGAGGAACTGCTGTCCGAGCTCTCCGGACTCAACCGCAGCTCCCGGGCCAAGGTGCTTCCCCGGGAGAGGCTGCCCGAGGTCCTGGCCGAGCGCCGTTGGCGGGGGGGAACGGTGGTCTTCACCAACGGCTGCTTCGACCTGCTTCACCCCGGACACGTCAGGCTGCTGGAGTTCGCCAAGAACCAGGGCGACGTGCTGGTGGTGGCCCTGAACTCGGACGAGTCGGTGCGCGGGCTCAAGGGTCCGGGCCGACCCCTGCTCCACGAAGCCGGGCGCTGTCAACTGGTGGCCGCCGTCGAGGCCGTCGACTACGTCACCCTCTTCGGGGAGGCCACCCCGCTGGAGACCATCGAGCTGGTGCGGCCCGACGTGCTGGTCAAGGGAGAGGACTGGAAGGGCAAGGGGGTGGTGGGTCAGGAGTTGGTGGAGTCCTCCGGGGGCCGGGTGGTGCTGGCCCCGTTGGTCCCCGGCTTCTCCACCAGCGACCTCATCGAGCGCATCCGCGGCTCTGAGGACGAGGAGAAATGAACTGGAGCCAACGGGTCAGGGACTACGTGAGCCGGAGCGCCGCCATCGTGGCCGGGCTGGCCGACTCGGCTGAGGGGATGGTCAAGGCGGCCGAGACCCTCGCCGGGGCCCTGACGGCCGGCCGCCGGGTCTACCTGATGGGCAACGGCGGCTCGGCTGCCGACTGTCAGCATCTGGCCGGTGAGCTGGTGGGCCGCTTCCTGATGGAGCGGGAGGCCTGGCGTGTCCAGGCCCTCTCTACCGACACCTCGGTGCTGACGGCCATCGCCAACGACTACGGTTTCGAGCGGGTCTTCTCCCGTCAGCTTTCCGGGCTGGTCGAGCCGGGGGACGTGGTCGTCGCTTTCTCCACCAGTGGGCGTTCGGCCAACGTGCTCCGTGGGCTGGAGGCGGCCCGGGAGCGGGGGGCCAGGACGGTGGGCGTCTGTGGGCCGGAGGCAGGGGAGTTCGAGGAGCGCTGTGACCTGGTCCTGTCGGTCCCCGGCTCCGACAGCCCTCACGTCCAGGACGGCCACGGGGTCATCGTCCACGTCCTCTGCGACCTGGTGGAACGGATGCTGACCGGGAGCGAACGATGAAGCGAGCGGTCTTTCTCGACCGGGACGGGACCCTCATCAAGGACGTCGGTTACCTGGGCGCCCCGGAGGGGGTGGAGGTGGTGCCCGGTGCCCCGCCGGCGGTGCGTCGACTCAACCAGGCCGGCCTGCTGGTGGTGGTGGTGTCGAACCAGTCGGGCGTGGCCCGGGGGATGTTCACCACCGAGGACGTGGACCGGGTCAACGAACGCGTGCGTCAACTGTTCGCCGGGACTGCCGCCCGCATCGACGCCTTCTACTACTGCCCCCACCTGCCCACCGGCTCGGTGTCCGGCTACGCCAAGGAGTGCGACTGTCGGAAGCCCCGGCCCGGCCTCCTCCACCAGGCGGCCCGGGACCTGAACATCGAGCTGGGCGAGTCCTTCATGGTCGGCGACGCCGTGAGCGACGTCGAGGCCGGCCGGTCGGCGGGCTGCCGGAGCGTCTTTCTGGGCGACCTGGCCGAGCTGGACGCCGGTCAGCGGGGTCGCCTGGAAGCCTTCGCTGACGACGTGGTCGTCTCACTCGCCGAGGCCGTGGACAGGGTCCTCGGCCCGGCGCCTGCGCCCGCTTCGCAGGAGCCGGCGGAGCAGGGACGAGAAGAAGGTGAAGCGGAAACACCAGAACCCCAGGAGACCGCAGCCATGACCACCCAGCCACCCGTCCCCACGTCGAAGCAGCCCCCACCCGGCCCCCGCACCTGCAGCCGCTGCGGACGACCGGTGACAGAGGATGAGCTCGTCGAGGGTCGCGCCCTGGGGGGTGAGGGGCGTTGTCTCTGTCCCGACTGTGTGGGTGAGCTGCGCGCCAAGCGGCCCTCCGAGGAGGCGGGGACGGAGGCCCCACCTCCGGCGCCCGAAGCCGAGTCCAACTCGGCAGCCATCCTGGATGAGCTGCGGAACATCACCCGGGCCCTGACCTTCGAGCGCTTCTCGGTGATGAACCTGGTGGGAGGTGTCGTGCAGGTGGGGGCCCTGGGGTGCCTATTCAAGGCCTATCAGTTGGGACCGAAGCCGACCCCCAGTGTCCTCGTGATGCTCTTCTGGGCCATTGCCCTCCAGCTCATCACCTTGACCTGCTTCACGCTGGGACGCCGGTAGAGCCACGCCCGCTTCCCCGGCGCCCCTCAGCTCCGCCCCCCAGGCGCGACCCCTGCGCGCCTGCGATGGGGGGGGAAAAAGGAAAGGTGGCAGGCACGCGAAGACCTTGATGAGAATATGATAGATCGTTCGGCTGTGCCTCGCCACCTTTCTGCGCCCGATAGGAACCCCTCTTTCCGAAGCCACCCGCGGGCGACCCCGATGAAAGCTCCTGCCAGGACCCGGGCGCAGGTCCGATGACCACTTGTACGTATACCCCAGCAGGCCGACCTGTCAAGGAGAAAAGCCAGACATTTCGGCACTGTAACGGCAGCGGTCCGGACTGCTCACTTCCGGCCCGGGGCCGGGTGGCGCCGGCGGTAGATGACCTTGATGGGCACCTCGCTGAAGGGGAGCACCTTACGCAGGCGGTTCACCAGGAAGCGGGTGAAGCCGGGGTCGAAGACGGAGGGGTCGTTGACGAAGAGGACCACCGTGGGTGGACGGACGGCGACCTGGGTGACGTAGAGCACCTTGGGGGGTCGGCGGGCCCGTCGGTGCGGTCCCCTCACCTGCATGGCCCGCTCCACGGTCCGGTTGAGCTGTCCGGTGGAGACCCGTGTCGAGGCCTGTCGGTAGAGGTCGCGGGCCAGCCCCAAGACCTCCAGGACCCCGGTGCCCTCCTTGGCGCTGATGAGGGCGGCCGGGGCGTAGTCCAGGCCGGGCAGCGTCTTGGCCAGGTAGTCGGCGAACTGCTTGGGCTGGTAGCCTTTCGCCAGGTCCCACTTGTTGAGGACCAGTACCACGGGCTTGTAGTGCTCCTGGACGCTGGCGGTCAAC
>CAZIBA010000062.1:0-3615 GCA_964536795.1 uncultured Planctomycetota bacterium
GTTGCCGCCGTAGCACTTGCCGGTGACGTGCTTGGCCAGGGCCCGGACGGTCTCCCGGGCGATGATGCGCGAGCCCACGGCCGCCTGGATGGCGACGGCGAAGAGGTGGCGGGGGATGTGCTGCTTGAGCCTGCTCACCAGTCGTCGACCCCGGGTGTCGGCCTGGCCCCGGTGGACGATGGTGCTCAGGGCGTCCACCACCTCCCCGGCCACCAGGATGTCCAGACGCACCAGGTCGGCCGGCTCAAAGTTCAGCAGTTCGTAGTCCATGGTGCCGTAGCCCCGGCTCATGCTCTTGAGCTTGTCGTAGAAGTCGAAGACTATCTCCGCCAGGGGGAGGTCGTAGACCAGTTCCACCTTGGTGGTGCTCAGGTACTCGGTGCGCACGTAGCGGCCCCGGCGCTCCTCACACAGACGTATCACCGCCCCCACCCCGTCGGCCGGCACGATGAAGTCCACCCGCACCATGGGCTCGCGGAACTCCTCGATCTCCTCCCGGGCTGGCAGGTCGGCCGGGTTGCGGACGTGGAGGGTCTGGCCACTCCTGGTGAGCACCTCGTAGGTCACCGTGGGGGCCGTCTGGATCAGCGCCAACTCGCTCTCCCGCTCCAGACGCTCCTGCACGATCTCCATGTGCAGCAGCCCCAGGAAGCCGCAGCGGAAGCCGTAGCCCAGGGCCGGGGAGACCTCGGGCTCGAAGGTGAAGGACGAGTCGTTGAGCCGCAGTCGTTCCAGGGCCTCGCGCACCCGGCTGGCCTCGGTCTCCTCCAGGGGGTAGAGACCGCAGAAGACCATGGGCTGGGGCTCCTTGTACCCGGGAAGGGGGTGCACCTCCTGGTGACCGGCCAGGGTGACGGTGTCACCTATGCGCACGCTCTCCAGGCCCTTGATGCCGGCGACGATGTAGCCCACCTCGCCGGCCCGCAGCTCCTCGGCGGCCCGCATGCGGGGCCGGAAGTGACCGATCTCGGTGACCTGGAAGTGGCCGCCCGCCTTGAGCATGAGGATCTCGTCGCCCACGCTCAGCCGGCCATCCAGGACCCGCACGTAGCTGATGACCCCACGGTAGTCGTCGAAGATGCTGTCGAAGATGAGGGCCCGGAGCGGCGCCCCGGGGTCGCCCTCGGGCGGGGGGACCTGCTCGATGACGGCCCGCAGCACCTCCTCCACCCCCTCACCCGTCTTGGCGCTGGTGAGGATGACCTCGTCGGTGGCCACCCCCAGGACGTTGGCGATCTCCTGGGCCACCACCTCGGGCATGGCCGCGGGCAGGTCCACCTTGCTGATGACGGGGACCACGGCCAGACCACCCTCGCTGGCCTGGTACAGGGTGGCCAGGGTCTGGGCCTGGACGCCCTGGGAGGCGTCGACCAGAAGGGAGACCTCGTAGGCGAAGTCCACGTGACCGGGGGTGTCGATGAGGTTGAGCTGGTAGTCGACGCCTTCCCAGGTGTAGGCCAGGCGCACGGCCCGGGCCTTGATGGTGATGCCCCGCTCGCGCTCCAGGTCCATATCGTCGAGCACCTGGTTGCGGAACTCGCGCGGGCTGATGACGCCGGTGGCCAGGAGCAGACGGTCGGCCAGGGTGCTCTTCCCGTGGTCGATGTGGGCGATTATGCAGAAGTTCCTGAGCTCCGTAAGGCGCATCCTGCTGCTCCGATGAAGCCGGCGTCGCCGGCCAACTCAGCAAAGACCACCTTCAGTGGCCGCTGGGACAGCGGGAAGGTCATCTCGGCCACCGTTCGGCGGACCGGTCCCATAAGCATCTCCCCGGCCCCGGCCACGCCCCCGCTGAGCACCACCCGGGCGGGGTTGAGGGCGTGTACGATGCTCACGATGCCGTAACCCAGGAGCACCCCCGTCTCCTCCATCATCTCGCGGGCGAACTGGTCGCCGGCTGAGGCCGCCTCGTAGATGCCCTCGGAGGTGACCTCGCCGCCCCTGCGCACCGACTCGGCCAGGGGCCCCCGGGCGCCGGCCTCGGCCGCCTCCTTGAAGCGGGCCACCAGGGCCGTCGCCGAAGCGTAGGCCTCCAGGCATCCCCGGTTGCCACACCCGCACTTCCGACCGCCGAACTTGATGATGGTGTGACCCAGTTCGGCCGCTGCCCCCGAGGCCCCGTGCAGCAACTGACCACCGATGATGATGCCCCCACCGATCCCCGTGCCCAGGGTCAGGAGCACCATGGGGTCGGCCCGGGCCCCGGCCCCGGCCCAGTACTCGCCGTAGGCCGCAGCGTTGGCGTCGTTCTCGATGACGGTGGTCACGTCAAGCCGGTCGCTGATGCCCTGTTGGAGGGCCACGTCGTTCCAGCCCGGCAGGTTGGGGGCGATGGCCACGACCCCGGCGTCGAAGTCTATGGTCCCCGGTGCGCCCACGCCCACGGCCAGGACCTCCCCAAGGGTCAGCCCGGCTTCCTGGACGGCCTGCCTGGCCGCCTGGGCGATGCGGTCCATCACCCCCTCCGGTCCGCTCTGGCCCTCGGTGGGAACGCTCAACGCCGAGAGCACGGTAGCCTCCTCGTCCACGCACCCGGCCCTGATGTTGGTCCCACCCAGGTCCACACCGACGACGCACCGTGCCATCGCCCTTCACTCCTCCCCGGTGCCCGTATCCCCGTTTGCCTTCCCCTCCGGGCCGGGGCCTGACGGCTTCTCCTGCCCGGCGTCCTCTGTCCCCTCCGCTTCTTCCGGTTCCTGCGATTCCGTCAGCCAGGCCCGCCAACGGGCCACGGCCTGGGCCCGGGCCTCCTCTTCCCCTTCGGGGTCGAAGGCGAAGTTCTGGCTGCTCAGTTCACGCAGGAACTCGACGGCCCGGCCTCGGGCCTCCGGTTCGGGGACCTCCAACCCATCGACCAGCGCGGCCAGGACCTCGGCCCCCCGCCCCCGAAGACGCTCGGCCAGGGTCTCCGCCGGTCCCTGCTCCGCGGTCAGCCAGCGGGCGACCAAATCGGCGGCCGTCATCCTGTCCAGGGCCCGGGTCGCCTGCTGAGCCAGGGCGGCCAGGCCCGTCCGCTGCCCCTCAGCTACGCCCTCCGGCCTCTCTCCGGCCTCCTTCAGATAGGCCTCGACCACGGCCCAGCGGCCAGCCCCGGCCAGCACACGGAGCACGTCGTAGCGCCGGACCCACCAGACCCCGGCTTCCTCGGGGCGGTCCCCGGCCAGCTCGTCCAGCACCAGGAGGGCTTCACCGCCGCGCCCGCCGACCACCAGCACCTGGATGAGGGTCTCCATCAGGCTCTCCCTCAGCGGCCGGTCGCTGCCCACCAGCTCCTCCAGGGCCGCCACCTGCTCCTGGGGAAGCTGTCCCGCCTTCAGGGCGGCCACCACCTGCCGGAGGAGGGGTTCTCCCTGGTCCCCGTTCGCGCCCCGGCTCAGGATAACCGCCAGCAGGACCCGGGCCGGCCACAGCTCGACGACGTCCTCGCGCTCGGCGAAGCTGCCGACGAGAAGCTGACAGGCCTCCCGGGCCCGGGCCAGCTCACCCCCGCGGTACTGGGCCGCGGCCAGAGTCCAGAGGGCCGACGGGTTATCTCCCGCCAGGGTCAGCAGAGCCTGCCAGGCACCGGCGGCCAGCGACTCCTCACCGGCAGCGGCCGTTCGGGTCAGGAAGCTC
>CAZIBA010000062.1:3625-8352 GCA_964536795.1 uncultured Planctomycetota bacterium
GGTGGGATGGCCCGGGCGTCGGCCAGGTTGCCCAGGGCGGCGACGACCGCGGCCTGCACGTTGGCGTCCTCATCGTCCAGGGCGACGATCAGGTCGTCCAGGGCGAGGCGGGCCCGGAGCTGTCCCAAGGCGACGGCAGCGTTCAGTCTCACCCGCGGGCTCTGGTCGCCGGCCAGGGCCTGGCTGAGGACAGCCACCCACTGGGCCCCGCCCAGTTCCCCCAGGGCCTGGCCCGCCAGCTCCCTTACCTTCTCGTCGCCGTCCGTTGCCAGACGCTGGGCGACGGCCTGTCCAGCCGCGGCCCACTTCAGCCGGGCCAGGGCCAGCACGGCTTCGCGCCTGACCTCGGCCGAGGCGTCGCTCAGGGCCCGGACCAGGGCCGAACCGGCCGTCGCCTGCCGGAGGTCGCCCAGGGCCTTGGCCGCAGCCGCCCGCACCGGAGCTTTCGGGTCGCGCGAGAGCACGGCCAGGAGCCGGTCCAGGGCCTCGGGGGCCTCCATCCGGCCCAGGGCGGCTGCAGCGGCCGTACGCAGGGCCTCTTCCTTACGGTCCAGGAGGGCCTCCACCTGCTCCCGGTAGGGGGCGGCTCGGGGTCCGGCCTGACGGAACTCCTCAAGCACGTAGAGCTCGACACGGAGGAGTCGGCTCTCCAGGGCCACGGCCAGCGGGGCCAGGTCCGACTTGTCCTGCCGGACGCTGAGCACGCGGACCAAGAGCTCACCAACGTCCAGGGCCGGAGGCGGGGTCGGCGCCGGTGGCTGGGGCTCCGGCACCGCCGGCTCCACCGTCACCGAATCGCTGGGGATGGCCGGTTGCAGTTCACGGAGCAGGTCGTCGCTGGCGCCTTCCCCACCCGCGCCCTGGGCCAACGCCGACAACGAGGAACAGGCCGTCGCCCCCAGGGTCGCCGCCAGGCACAGCACCGCCACCCTCCTCAGCGAGGAGGTCACGGTCAGACGCCGGCCCGGCCCACCCCCGGCTCCTGCGACTCGTGTGAGGCGAAGCTCCCGAGCCACCCAGCCGGTCGGCGGCTTGGAGTAGCGCCCCGACTCCCGGCACCAGAAAGCCAGCCAACGCACGCGCATGGGAAAACCGCCGAGCTCCGAGAGATTGGCACAGCAACCAGAATACCGTCCCGCTTCCTACTATAGTCGGCTGCCGAGCTTACGGTCAATCACAAAAGGCGCCGGCTGGTCTTGACTTGGCCAGGGCCACGGTGTAGCCTCGGCTGCGAGGGGTCCAGGCCAAGGGGACAGCCTGGGTGGGTGAGCCCGTCGAGCTTTTTACCGGCGACGGTTTCCTGTACCGGGGCCGGGTGGTGGAGCTGGGCCGCGGCTCCCTGGCCGTGGCCGCTGCGCTGGTGAAGCTGGCGGCCACACCGGTAGGGGACCGACCTCTGCTGGAGGTACTCACCGGTCAGCCCGCTGGCCAGCCCCGGCCGACGGGCATCTTCCTGGGACCGGAGGGGGGCTTCGCCGAGGACGAGCTTTCCGCGCTCCTCGCCGGGGGTGCGGAGCCGGTAGACCTGGGTCCCACGATGCTCCGGGTGGAGACCGCTGCCGTCGTGGCCGCCGGGGCGGTCGTGCTCTGGGCCTCGTGGGCATCGTCGGGAGCAGGGGAGAGGACAGAGGGAGACCCACCGTGCCAGTGCGCCTGGCCGTGACCCGCGATGGGCTGGCCGACGACTTCCGCGCCCTGGACCTGGGTCCGGGGAGTCGCCTGGCCCTCCACAGTTCGCTCAAGTCCATCGGCTTCGTGCTGGGAGGACCGGGGACGGTGGCCCGGGCGGTGATGGACGTCGTGGGGCCGGAGGGGACCATCCTCATGCCCGTCTTCTGCCGACCCGCCCCCCGCTTCGTGATGGCAGAGACACCCAGCCGGACGGGCCTGATCACGGAGACCTTTCGCCGAATGCCCCAGGTGGTCCGCAGTCCTCACCCCACCCACTCGGCAGCGGTCTGGGGCGCCGACGCTGATACAATCGCCGCCGGACACGAGCATTCCGCCGGCCTGAGCGTGGACAGCCCCTTCCACCGACTGGCCAGGATGGGGGGCCTGGTCGTGCTGCTGGGATGCGACTCCCGCTCCTCGAGCATCATCCACGTGGCCGAGGCCATCGCCCGGGTGCCCTATCTGGAGGTGACCTACCCCGGTTACGACACAGCGGTGACCGTGGTCCACCCCGACGGCCAGGAGAGAGTGGTCGAGCCCCGGGAGAACCCGGGCGACAGCTCGGCCTTCCTGGTGGTGGAGGAGGAACTCCGCGGGGCGGGTCTCATCCGCGAAGGGCGGGTGGGTCAGGCCCGGACCATGGTGATGAAGGGGATGGACGTTATCGAGACGGCCCTGAGACTGCTTCGCCGGGACCCGGCGGCGCTGCTCTGCCGGAGGTCGGACTGCCCGGTGTGCCCCAGGGCAAGAGAGCTGGTCCGGGCGGTCGAGGGGACGTAGGGGTTTGCCCCTGCGGGGCTCAGAGTCCGGCCGGTGGTGCTCCTCCGCCCCGGGAGGGGACTCCGCCCCCGAGTGGCGTCAGGGGGTCGGCCAAGAGGAGCCGACGGGTCAACTGCCTGGTCAGGTCGAGGAAGGACAAGCCGTCCGGGAGATCGAACAGCCCTTCCGGCCACGCGGCCACTGGTGCCACCTCGAAGACCTCGTAGCTGGAGAGCACCCGACCGTCGGCGCCGAGCTCCTGTTCGGCCACCAGCAGTCCATCGGACCTGCGGAAGTAGAGACGCGTCCTGACCACGCCTCCCCCCGGGTAGCCGGGGGGGACCGTCGGTGTGGGCACCCGTAGCGAGGAGCTGGCGTAGGAGAGGACCCGACAGGGGTAGCTCTCGCGCTCCTGGTCGTTCTCGAGCACCACGTCGGGCCGTCGACGGAGCACCTGAAGCAGAGCTCCACCCGTGACGTCGTACTGGACCCGAGGACCCAGCAACCCCGTTCGCTCCTGGATGTAGTTCAGGTCCCAGCGCATTGCCAGTGGCGCGCCGGCCTCGTATTTGTAGAGCCAGCGACCGTCGGGGGTCACCAGCGTGGTCATTCCCGCCACACCGGCCTGGCCCTCGGCGAACTGCATCAGGAAGCGGTCGCCGTCCTTGATGTAGATCCGCCCTTGCATCCGCCGACGCTCCGGACCCCCGAAAAAGGACCAGCTGAACTGGGCGTTCACAGGCGCGACACGAGCACGGGCGGCCAGCAGCTCGTCTGCCACCACGTAGGCCGAGGTCCCCCGGACCCCGGCCGAGTTCTCCGCCAGGCCTCGCTCGTCTCGGCCTTGCGCAGCAGTTGCCCGAGAGGAGCTCGTCTGCGGACCGCCCGAAGGGCGAGCGGGAAGAGGCTGTGCCTCCTCGGTCTGGCCAGCCAAGGGGCGCAGCGCGGCCCCCACCCACAGCGCCAGCACCACACCGATCGCGCCGGGCCACCACTGAGGCGAGTGGCCCGATCGGCCACGCCTGCTCTGCCCTCTCACCTCTACCTCCCAAGACCCCTTCCGCGGACCCGTCGAGCGGGCACCCCGCTGCCCAGGTCAACCAATATACCGCGCCCCTGGGGGTCGGGGCAAGGGTCCTCTCCTCCGTCGGTGGGCAGCAGACCTGTCCGGTGCTTGCGCAGGGGCGCGCTTCCCGCTACCCTGGCGGGTGGTCCTTGCGGGCGCCGCTGTTCGCTCCCTGCGGAGCCGCCCGTTTGGGCGTCCGTCTGCTGGGAATCCATGTGGGACCCGACTATGCCTCCTGAGAGCACCGTCCGGCTCGATTACGGACGTCAGGGTCTGGAGGTGGCACTGCCCAGCGGCCTGAAGCCTCGGGTCCTGCGGACCCGCTACGACCCACCGTTGGAGGACCCGCCGGCCGCGGTGCGTCGGGCCCTCAGACAGCCCATCGGCTCGCCCCCACTGGCCGAGCTGGCTCGCTCCCATCGCCGAGCCCTGGTCACGGTGAGCGACCGGACCCGTCCGGTGCCGAATCGGCTGCTCCTGGGCGCGCTCCTGAAGGAGTTGGAGGCTGGGGGCATCGCAGCCGGCGACGTGACCGTCCTCGTGGCCACGGGCTTGCACGCACCTCCCGGCGAGGCTGGGCTGCTGGAACTGCTGGGTGAGGAGGTGACGTCGCGCTGTAGGGTGCTGTGCCACGACGCCCGTGACCCGTCGGCCCAGTCGCGGGTGGGCGAGGTGTCCGGCCGGGCGATACTGATGGATCGCAGCTACGTCGAGGCCCCGTTCCGCATCGTCACCGGGCTCATCGAGCCCCACCTGATGGCCGGCTATTCGGGCGGGCGCAAGGGGGTCTGCCCGGGCGTGCTCGCCGGGCCGAACATCACGCGCTGGCACCGCCCGGAGCTGCTCGCCCACCCCAGGGCCCGGGCCGGCACGGTCCAGGGCAACCCCGTGGACGGCGAAGCCCACCGGATCGCCTCCCTGGCGCCACCTTCCTTCCTTCTCAACGTGACCATCGACCGTGGCCGCCGAACCACCGGCGTCTACGCCGGCGATTGGCGGCAGGCCTGGCAGGCCGGGGTTCGCGGAGCGGCCCGGGGTGCCTGTGTCCCCCTGTCGGACCTGGCCGACGTCGTGGTGACCTCCTCGGCCGGCTATCCCCTGGACACCACCTTCTACCAGGCCATCAAGGGCGTAGTCGCGGCCGGGATGGCCGTGCGTCCCGGCGGCGTCATCATCCTTGCCGCTTCGCTCACCGAAGGCGTGGGTTCCGAGGAGTTCGCGGCGCTTCTCC
>CAZIBA010000063.1:0-8260 GCA_964536795.1 uncultured Planctomycetota bacterium
AAGTGCTGTTCGGGGTCTACGGTGACGACGTTCCGTCGCTCCCCTTCTACCGGGCCGCGGGCTGCCCCGACTGCCAGCAGACGGGGCATCAGGACCAGATTAACCTCTCGGAGTACTTCGCCCCGGACGCCAAGAGCCGGCAGATGCTCTCCGACGGCGCCGATCCTCTCACCATCCTCAGAAACGCCTCCAGGAGCGTTTTCCTTCCCATCACAGTGGACATCCAGGAGAAGGTGAACGCCGGACTGGTGGACGTCACCGAGGCCGTCACCTCCATACTACAACCCGCTGGCGAGTAGACCCCCGGGCCGGGACGAAGCACACCCAGGACATCCGGATTTCCCTGCAACCTGACGGCCCCGAATGCGTCTAAAGGGGTGATACACCTGAGTAGCTCTGTGGGGAGCTTCAGGCACCGACGGGAGTAGCGGCCAGGTTACCAGTCGAACGGGGGGCACTTGACGCAGGTGCGAGCAAGCTTCGCTTGTCTCGAGCGTACGCACGGCTTGTGCCACGGCGGGGCTCGTCCCGCCGTGCTGCGTTCACCACGGCCGGGCAAGACCGGCCGTGCCACTCCTCCGCGCTTGTTTGTGGACGGTCCGACGGGCAAGCCGAGAGTGGCGGTGCCACTTCGCTCGCACCTGCGTCTTTTCTGCGACCCGTCAAACGGGGACAAGGGGGCCTCAGCCGTGCTCCCCGGCTTCACGCTCTCTTAGTTGCACAGCGGTGACGGCGAAGAGCATGGGCCGGGTGGTCGTGGCCCGCTCCCTTGGTGTCCGCAGGAGGAGGGAGGTCACCGGTTTGTCCGGATGCGGGTTCACCCACTCGGCCAGAAAGAGGGTGGCGTCGTGACCCAGGCGGGTTCTGCCCCGCCAGGCCTGTCGCCCGCCGTAGATGTGGGCGTTGTTGGAGACCCGGTAGCCGTGCGGGTAGTTCCACTCCCGCAGGTGGTAGCCGTAGATGACGGGGAAGGTCTCCTGTGCGCCGTCCTCGTAGTTGATGACGTAGTGGACCACGTCGGCGTACCACTTGCCGAAGGTGCAGTCGTCGGCCGAGTCGGTGGCGTGCAGGAAGCAGAGGCTCTCGACCTGCGCGTCCACGGGAATGGGACCGACTTCGTCGGGCAGTGACCGCTCGCGCAGCCAGGCGTTCTCCAGGACGACGATGCTCCTGCCCTCGTTTTCCTCCGGGTCGATGACCACAAAAGGCACCCGTTCGACAGGCTCAGGGTGCCCTGAGCAATTGACCTTGTCGAAGGGCACACCGGCGAACTCGCGCTCGCCCGTGGGCAGGGGGCCGAGGTCGTCCGCCCCTTCGACGAAGGAGCCCTCCGAGAGGCCCACGTTGGCGAAGGGTCGGAGGTCCAGCGGCACAAAGCGCTTGGAGACCGTGGCCCGGCTGGGAAGGGCGAACCCCCGGAACGCCTCCTTGGCGGCCTCGTAGGTCTGGGCCAGCCGGTTGAAGTAGTTCTCCGAGCCCACGGGCGGGTGGTTGGGCGTCCAGGTGTTGTCGGCGGTGAAGACCTGGGCGTAGAGCGAACCCTTGATGCCCAGGTGGTATTCGTCGCACTTGGTCCAGGTGGTGGCGCAGATGCCCATCACGTCCACGTCACCATAGGTCTCCTGCAGGATGGCCGGGCGGGCGAAGTAGGCGTTGTACTCGAAGAGGAACTGGTCGAAGCCTTCTTTGCGGAAGAGCTCCACCGACTCGGGGTCCACACCGGCTGACCAGTTGGCGATGATGATGTCCCGGGGAATCTGAGGGAGGGCGCGACAGGTCCAGCCCCGGCGTTCGCCGCCGTTGTGCTTTTCGAGCAGGTGGTCGCCCCACATGGCCACCCGCACCCCGCGCTCCTTCCAGAAGGCGTGGGTAGCCAGCACGTCGTCGGCGAACTGCTCCCAGGCCGGTCGGTCCTTGCACTTCTCGCACACACTCTTGACACCCCACTCGTCGTGACCGATGGAGACGGTGCGGGGCTGAAAGAGCTCGTAGAGCTCCTGGCTGATGTCAAAAAGGATTTCGTAGGAGCGCGGGTTGGAGGGGCAGAAGGTGTGCGGCGAGTCCAGCGTGGGGTCCTCGGCGATCTCCGGGTGTGCGGCCAGCAGATAGGCGCAGTGGCTGAGCGACTGGATTTCGGGGATGAGTTCGACGTGGTGGAGCCGACACCAGTCGATGAGCTCCCGGGCCTCGGCCTTGGTGAGGTAGCTCCAGGAGCCGATCTCGGCGTGGTGGCCCTGCGGTGGGTAGCGTTCCTTGTCGGTGCGCAGGCGAACGGCCCGCTCCTCCCAGGCCTGGTTGATCTCGGGATGGCTGTCGAACTGGATGCCCGCAGCAGTCTCATAGATGATCTTGTTGAGCTTCAGGCGGGAGAGGAAGTCCCGCACGTAGGTTTTGAAGAAGGGGATGGCATCGCGGCCCGGGCCGTAGATGTGGACGCCTCGGAAGCTGTGCTGCGGCCAGTCGATGACCGTGAGACAGCGGAGTCGGAGCGACCCCAACGAGGCCATCTGGTCGATGAGCGACACCAGTGACTGGGCAGCGTAGAAGGTGCCCGCCTCGTCGACGCCAGCCAGGGCCACACCGGTGGGGCTCACGTGAAGAACGTAGCCCTCGGGCCGCTCACCCAGCTCGGTCAGTTCCCTGGCCAGAGCTCGCCGGGCCGCGCGACCGAGGAGGATGTGCCCCTGGTCCCCGCCGGTGAGTTGAACGTGGATGCCCAGCCTGTCCGAGAGTTTTCCGGCAATGAGGTCGGCGGCGAAGCGCTCGCCGGCACTGGCGTCTGTCGCCAGGGAGATGCGCAGGTGCTCGGGCAGTGAGAAGGTGCCTTCGCTCAACCGCATCTGCTGGGGGTGGGGGATGATGCGGGGGAGCTCACGCTCACGCTGGCCGTAGTCCAGTTCGCTCTCACTCGCCTCTGCTTCAGTGACGTCCGCCGATTGGGGTTCGGGTGTGGGGTGCGGGGTCTCGCGGACCAGCTCCTCGACCTCCACACGTTCGAGTGGCGTTCCCCAGATGCGCACCTCGTAGAGCCTGCCCCAGGCCTGGTCGAGGGTCAGGCAGACGTACCGGCCCCAGGTGTTGAGGCCTTCCAGGTGGGGGGAGACCTGGTCGAAGTTGCCGATGAACTCGACGGGCTCACCGGCGATGTAGCGGAAGCGCTCTTCTTTCTCACCCCGCACGGAGACCTCTACGTGCCTCAAGATGCCCTCGGCCCGGACCTCCACGCGGTCTATGTAGCGGTCTTCGACCAGGTCGAAGATGATATCCTTGCGGGGCTTGACACGGATGTGCCAGTTCCAGAGCCAGCGCACGGCCGAGTCGGTACCGTCGGTGAGCGTGCCGACGTCGAAGGGGATGGGCCCCGAGGTGCCCCCCTTGTCGGGCTCGGGACGGGGGTAGTACTCCCGGGTGAGTCGGTGAGCGTAGTAGCGGTAGCTTCCCGCCACCGCGACGTTTCTGTCTTCCTCACCGGCATTACCCGTCAGGCAGTAGAGCTCGGGCACCTTGGTCTCCTGTAGCGTGAAGGGGCGCTGAACCAGGGAGCGCCCCGGGTCGCAGCGGTCACCGTCGCCTGGCTACTCCTCCGCTGGCGTATGCTCCATCTCGTAGGTGAGCTGGATGGTGGTCTTGCCGCCAGCGGCTCGTCCCCGTCCCCAGCGGCCCAGAGCCCGGAACATAGGCTCGGCCACGTCCGGGTGCTCGGCGACGACGTTGTGCTCCTCCTTGGGGTCCTCGATGAGGTTGTAGAGTTCGTCCTGCTGACCCTGGGGTCGGCGGATGAAGCTCCACTCGGTGTCGCGGACGCAGCGGTGGACGGACGCGTGGTAGCCCATGACCACGTAGTCGTGCAGCCTCTTCACCTTGTCTTCGACCACGGGCCACACCGACTGACCGTGCATGGGGACGACGGGACCGATGCCCAGCGTGTCAAGGACGGTGGTGACCAGGTCCTGCTGCTGCACCAGGGCCTCGCAGGTCTCCCCGGAGTATCTGCCGTCAGGCCGGTGGATGAGGAGGGGGATGCGGAGCAGTTCGCTGTACAGGTCGCGGTCGTGCTTCATTATGTCGCCGTGGTCGCCGTGCGGGTGGCCGTGGTCGGAGAGGAGGATGATGAGGGTGTTCTCGTACAGCCCCAGCTCCTTGAGCGCCTCCAGCAGGATGCCCACGCAGTGGTCGACGAAACTCACCTCGCCTGCGTAGAGGGCCTTGGTGTTGGCCAGCTCCTCCTCGGTCATCCAGTCCACGGGCCCGTACTTGGGGTGGATGAGCTGTTTTCCGGTGTAGTTGGGGTCTGCGTACATCTGAGCGTAGGGTGCGGGCGGGTCCCAGGGCTCGTGGGGGTCGAAGGAATCGACCCAGAGGAAGAAGTCGCCCAGGTCGTGGTTGTCGCGCACCCACTGGGCGGCCGTGGAGAAGACCTGGTGGGGGAAGTAGTCCTCGGGTCCCCTTCGGCCGCTGGTGTTTCGCAGGTACTGGATGAGCATGCGGTGGGTGTGGCTGTCGCGCATACCGTCGCTGATGAAGTCCTCGATGTCCCGGTCGGGCTCGCAGGAGCGGTAGGCGTCGGACTCCTGTCCTCGAATCCACCGCCAGACGTGGAAGCCCCGGTGGAAGTTCATGTTGGGCTTGAACATATGGTAGGTGTCGGCCACGAAAGCGGTCCGGTAGCCGTGGGCGCGGAGGATCTCGGCGATGGTCACGTCCTCTTTGACCAGGGGCTGCCAGGGCCGGAAGTCCAGCGTGCACTGCCCGGTCCAGAGGGCCGTCCTCACCGGGATGGTGGGCAGCCCCTCCGGGTAGGCGTTGGTGAAGCGCAGGCTCTCCCTGGCCAGCTCGTCCAGGACGGGTGTCTTGATCCAGTCGTTGCCGTTGGCGCCCACGTGGTCGTAGCGCAGGCTGTCCAGCATAATCCCCACGACGTTCATAGCTTCCCCTTCTCGCACAGGTGACTGGCAATCACTTCACGCGGTAGACGCGCACGTCGTCATAGTACCCAGCGGTGTCGTAGACCTCACGCAGGCCGAACTTGCCCCCGCCAAGCACGGGCCCCAACGTCTCACCCTCGTCCAGCCACTCCAGGCACAGCTCCTCATCGACGCGGAGGCGGACGTAGCCGGCCCGTTTGGCCAGCTCGACGTGGTAGGTCTGGGCCGGCTTCCGGGCCACGGAGAGTTCGGTGGAACAGACCAGGTTCAGCCCTGCGTTCTTCCTGAGGTTGACGGAGTTCTGGTAGTTTCGGCAGTAGGAGACGTGGTAGCAGTTGATGGCCCCCTGAGTGTAGGCGGGGAACCGACCCTCCCGGGCCGGGAGCGCAGGGTCGAAGAGGTCCTCACCGGCCTTGCCCTTGGCGGCAAAGAAGACCAGGAAAAAGCCCTCGGGCTGGGAGACGGGGGTGAAGTCCCACTCGGCGACGAAGTCAGCGGGCAGGTCGTCCTTTCGCCAGACCAGCACCCCGGGCATGCCAGTCCTAAGAGCGCCTTCTCCCGTGAGGGATTTGACGAAGAGGCGACCGTCCTCGATGCGCACCTCAGCCGGTCCCTCTACCACCCACTGCGACAGGTCACCGTCGAACGTCTCCTCATAGAGGAGCTCGCCCCGTTCGACAGTCGAGACCTTCCTCCACTCCTCCGGGGCTACGGGCACGAACTTCACCGCGTCGGCCACGACGGAGTTGTCGGCGTCGTCGGACAGCTCCACGCAGCCGGCGTCGCCCTTCTCGAAGGGGAAGGCACCGAGCAGGTGCCACTTGGCGGCCAACTCCGCGTTGCTCATATCCACACGTCTGACCTGTGCGCCCCCCGCGTAGTGGACGGTGTACGGAGCGTTCTGCGCCCGGTCCCCCTTGCCCCAGACCCAGTGCGCGTACACCTTGTAGGGGCCGGCCTCCGGGAGGGTGGGGCGAAAGCGGACGGCGTCGGGCTCGCCCTGCTCCTCGGTCCGCTTGGCGTTCCACAGGTAGCCCGAACCGACGTAGCCTTGGTTGCGGGTGGAAGCGTTCCACGTGCCTCCGACGACCTCGAAGCCCGGGCCGCCGTCGTCCACGACGATTCCCTCAGCCCCCAAACCGGACGTCAGCACGCACACCAGAACCGTTGCCACGACCGCTGTCGTGGCCCAGACACAGCCGACCATGACGGATCCTCCGAAAGAGCCTTGGCTCCGTTCCGATTAGACGGATCGATGCGTGCCTTGTCAAGGCGCTGGCGCAGCAATGGCGCTCGGCCCGTACAGGGCGTGGCACACCTGGCGCCCGTGCCACCCACTGTGCTACCCGGAAGGGAGCTCTGGGGGCAAAAGGCCTTGAGTCGGAGGTGAACGTGTGTATAATGGAGATGGAGAATGGCCCGTCGGCCGGCGGGTGGTCCGGGAGGAGCGGCGATGCGAGTGGAGAAGGTCAGCGGTGTTGCTGGCGAAATCGTGCTGGGATTGGCTGTTGCTGTGCTGCTGGGGTGCCAGGCTCCGCCGGAGCCCGTGGCGGGGATATCGAGACCGCTGCTCAGCGCCGGTTTTGAGGAGGGTCTGGGGGACTGGGAGGTGGAGGTGGTCCGCCCGGCGGCCGGAGTTGAGGGGGATTCGGCCGAGGCCCACTCGGGCACGTCCAGCGCCAGGCTCGTCGGGGAGGACGACGCCGCCCTGGTCATCCTGAGGGCCCCCGAGTCGGTGCCGGTGGAGTCGGGAAAGACCTACGCCCTGTCCTTCTACTACAAGACCGCGCCCCCCGAAGGAACCGATGCCTTCCCTCCGGCGCCCTCCGTTCGGGTGATGGTGTTCGACGGCGAGGGGAACGCTCTGGGCTCCCAGTACCGCCGATTCGCTGGTGGCCCTTCTGTCGATGGCTGGGCCCGCTTCTGGGCCGAGTTCAGCCTGGGTGGTCCCGAGGTGCTGGTCCGGCCTGAGGTCTGGCTGGAGCGGGAGCAGGGAAGCATCTGGGTGGACGGCCTGGAGTTCGGTGAGGTGGTCCGCAGACCGGGGGCCAACCTGGTGGCCAACGGCGGCTTCGAGTCGGGAGACGCGGGCATGCCCTACGACTGGGTGGTCCACAACCTGGTCCCGAACTGGCACGCTGACGACCTCCTCACCCTCTCCCACACGCTGAGACCGGACGTCTCCCTGCGCTGGGAAAGCCGAGGCGCTCACAGTGGCCGTCGCTGCCTGCTGATGGAGCGAAGAGGCGAGGATGAGCGGGAGTGGCTTCGCTGTGGCCAGATGCTCACCCTGAAGGGGGGAGAGCAGTACGTCATCTCCTGCTGGGCCAAGACCGAGGGGGTGGAAGAGCTGGCCATGCTGACCTGGCAGCTTCTCCCCTCGGGGCTCGACCAGGCCGCTGATCAGGTCCAGCGGGGCGCCAGCAACGCGCTCTCAGGCACGGCCGACTGGCAGTGCCTGGAGGCCCTGGTCGCCGTCCCCGAGGACAGTACGACCTACGTCCTTCGGATGGAGCTTGTGCTCAAGGACCGGGGCAAGGTCTGGTTTGACGACGTTTCCGTCAGGCAGATTCAGGTGATCGAATTGCAGACCCCCTGAGCCCCTTCCTCCAGTCTGGTCGGCAGGGGGCTGTCCCTACACCTTGTGGCCCAGTCCCCGCAGGAGCTGGCGGGCCTTTCGCACCATGCCGGTCACGATGAGCTCCACCCCGCGACGACCCACTTCCACCGTTGCCTCCGTGCGGGGGTCGATCCCGCCGACGCCGATAAGCTTCTCCTTCTGCCGACCCTGGAAGACGGTCATGTCCACGAGTTCCGGGCGGAGCGCCATCAGGTAGGAGGTCTCCCACTTGGCCGCGTGGTCGCCCCCGGCCAGCTGGCGTTTGCTCTTGGGCACGTAGTGGAACTCGATGCCGGCGTAGGCCCGGCAGTCGTCGAACTTCCGGTTGAAGCGTCGGCAGACCGGTCGCGCCCAACCCACAATGGGGTAGTGCCCGGTGACGATGCAGATGGCCCGAAAGCCCAGGCTTCTGATCTGGTGGAAGACGTACATCAAGAGCGCATCGTACGACTTCAACTGCTCTTCAGCCGTCGTGCCCAGCGCGCCAGGCTCGAAGCTGGCCGCGGGCAGGCGCATCTTGCCCCGGATCCTTCCCTCGCCGTCGTGCACCGTTTCCATCAGGTTGACGTCTCGGGGTTCGCCGTACCAGAGCGGGGGAAAGGCGATGCCCCCTGAGCGCTCGGCGGCCAGGATGCAGAGGGCGTGAGCCTTCAGGGCGTCGTTCCCCACGGCCAGGTGCTCGCCGTGCCACTCCAGCCCTCCCAGCGGCAGAAAC
>CAZIBA010000064.1:0-3491 GCA_964536795.1 uncultured Planctomycetota bacterium
ACCGTTGGCCCGCTCCAGCTCGAAGGCCTGGTGCACGGCCCTGAGCGCCGATTGGCCGTCGGTCGCGTCCACCACGCAGGAGATCTTGATCTCGGAGGTGCTGATCATCTGGATGTTGACGTTGGCCGCGGCCAGGGCGCGGAACATCTTGGCCGCCACCCCGGTGTGCATGCGCATCCCCACCCCCACCACCGACACCTTGGCGATGTTGGGGTCGGAACTGAAGCGCTTGGCCCCCACCTGTCTGGCGGTGAGTTCCACTGCCGCCACCGACTCGGCCAGGTCGCTCTTGGCCACGGTGAAAGAGAAGTCGGTGAGGCCGTCCTCCCCGGTGTTCTGGACGATCATATCCATGTTGATGCCGTGACCGTCCAGCCCCTCGCAGATGTCGGCGGCCACGCCGGGACGGTCGGGGACCTGGTGCAGGGTGAGCTTGGCTTCGTCGGTATTGAGCGCGGCGCCACGTATCACGACCTGTTCCATGTCCTCAGTCTCCTCCACGATAAAGGTGCCGGGACCCTCCTGGAAGCTGCTGCGCACGCAGATGGGCACCCGGTACTTCTTGGCGAACTCCAGCGACCGGGAGTGCATTACCGTAGCCCCCAGACTGGCCAGCTCCAGCATCTCGTCGTAGCTGATACGGTCGAGCTTGCTGGCGTCGGTCACGATACGGGGGTCGGCGGTGTAGACCCCGTCCACGTCGGTGTAGATCTCGCAGAGCTCGGCCCCCAGCACCCCGGCCAGGGCCACGGCCGTGAGGTCTCCGGCCCCGCGGCCGAGGGTGGTGATGTTGTGCTGCTCGTCCACCCCCTGAAAGCCGGCCACGATGACCACCCGTCCGGCGTCCAGCTCCTGGAGGATGCGCCGGGGGTCGATGTTGATGATCCGGGCCCGGGTGTGCTGGCTGTCCGTGTAGATGCCGATCTGGCCGGCGGCGAAGCTGATGGCCGGCTCCCCCAGGTCGTGGATGGCCATGGCCATCAGGGCCACCGACTGCTGCTCACCGGTGGCCGTGAGCATGTCCAGCTCCCGGCGGGGGGGCCTGGCGCTGATCTCGTGGGCCAGGGCCAGCAGCTCGTCGGTCATGTGGCCCCGGGCGCTGACCACGGCGATGACCTGCTGACCGGCCCGCTTGGCACCGACCACCCGCTGGGCGGCCCGCTTGACCAGCTCGACGGTGGCCAGTGAAGTGCCACCGAACTTCTGCACGATGAGACCCACGGCTCTGTCCTTCGGCTTCGTTTTCTCAACTTCGGCCCAGGAAATACTCCATCAACAGGTGTCCCCGGTCGATCTGCAGCTCTCCGATGGCCGCGTTGGCCTCGGTGAAGGGGAGTTCCCGGATGGGCTCTATGTCCGTCCCGCAGATGGCAAAGGGGACGGGGTCGCCCACGTGGGTGCGCTTCTCCGTGGAGGTGTAGTGGTCGCTGGCCACCAAGATCCGGTACTCCCCGTGAGCCTTGAGCGCCTCCCACAGGGGACCGACCACGAAGCGGTCGATGCGCTCCAGGGCCTCCACCTTCATCCGGGCCGAGCCGTCGTGGGCGGCCTCGTCGGGGGCCTCCACGTGGACGAAGACCAGGTCCAGACGCTCCAGGGCCTCGACGGCGTAGCGTCCCTTGGCGGCGTAGTCGGTGTCGTAGTAGCCGGTGGCCCCGGGCACCCGGATGCACTCCAGCCCCAACAGCACGCCGATGCCGTTGACCAGGTCCACGGCCGAGATGACCCCGCCCCGCACCCCGAACCGGCTCTCCAGAGAAGGCAGCCGGGGACGGAGGCCCTGACCCCAGAGCCAGATCATGGTGGCGGGGTTCTCACCCAGGTCCCGACGGACGGCGTTGACCTCGTGGTCGGCCAGCAGGCGGACCGAACGCTTCATCAGGTCGCCAAGCAGTTCACTGCCCGGCCCCCGGGGCAGGTAGCGTTCGATGGGCTGGCCCATGATGTCGTGTGGAGGCGTGGTCTCCACGTCCATGGCCTCCCGTCCCCGGTAGACGAGCAGGTGGCGGTAGCCCGTACCTGCGTGGAAGACTACCTCGTCGCTTCCCAGCAGTTGGCCGAGGGCCTCTACGAGGACAGCGGCCTCCTCGGTGCGGATGTGGCCGGCGCTGTAATCGGCCATCACCCCGTCGCTCACGGTCACCAGGTTGCAGCGGAAGGCCCAGTCGGTCTCCGAGAGTTCCACACCCAGGCTGGCCGCTTCCAGGGGGGCCCGGCCCGTGTAGTGCTCCTCGGGGTCGTAACCCAGAAGGGAGAGGTTGGCCACGTCGCTTCCCGGGGCCATGCCCCTGGGTATGGTGACCGCGGTGCCCAGCTTCCCGGATTGGCTGATGGCGTCCATGTTAGGCACCCGGGCCACCTCGACGGGTGTCCGCCCGTCGAGCTCCTTGAGGGGAAAGTCGGCCAGGCCGTCGGGAATGACGATGGCGTATTTCATCGAAGATACCTTCCTGCTCACATCCTCGGCAAGGGCTACTGCTCCATGCGAATCCAGACACTCGGACCCTTGACCACGTCCAGTGTGTCGATATCGGCCACGGCCCGGGCCAGGTTCTCCTCCCGGGCTGGGTGGGTGACGATGACCACGGGCACGTAGGTGGTCTCGGCCGGGGCCTCCTTCTGCATCACCGAGAGGATGCTGATGTCGTGGCCTGCCAGCACCCCGGCGATCTTGGCCAGCGTCCCGGGCCGGTCCGCGGCCTGGAAGCGCAGGTAGTACTGGGTCACGATCTCCGCCGTCGGCCGCACCCGCACCGGCCGGGGCGAGACCGCCAACTGCTCGAAGGTCCTCTGGGCCCGACCCACGGCCGTGTCCACCAGGTCGGCCACGACGGCGCTGGCCGTGGGCATCTGACCGGCCCCCCGACCGTAGAGCAGGATGTCGCCGACCGCGTCACCCCGAATGCAGACGGCGTTGAAGACCCCGTCCACCCAGGCCAGAGGATGTTGACGGGGGATCAGGGCCGGGTGAACCCGGAGCTCCAGCTCGTCGTCCCGTCGGCGGGCGATGGCCAGCAGCTTGAGCCCGTAACCCAGCTCCCAGGCGTAGCGGAGGTCGCACTGGTCCAGCCTGGTGATACCCTCGGTGGAGACCTCCTCGAAGTCGAAATCGGCCTGCATCCCCGTGCGGGCCAGGATGGTCAGCTTGTGGGCCGAGTCGATGCCCTCCACGTCAAGGGTCGGGTCGCGTTCGGCGTAACCTTCGGCCTGGGCCAGGGCCAGGGCCTTCTCGTAGCTCATGTTCTCTCGAGCCATCTGGGTGAGCACGAAGTTGGCTGTGCCGTTGACTATGCCCACGATGCTCTCGATGCGATTGGCCACCAGGCCTTCGGCCAGCGCTCGAATGACGGGCACTCCCCCGGCCGCCGAGGCCCCAAAGGACAGGGACACGCCCTGCTGCCGGGCCGCGGCGAAGAGCTCCCGACCGTGAGTGGCCAGCAAGGCCTTGTTGGCAGTGACGACGTGCTTGCCGGCCCCGATGAGTCGGAGCG
>CAZIBA010000064.1:3501-7369 GCA_964536795.1 uncultured Planctomycetota bacterium
GCTCGCGCGTGGGTTCGATGCCGCCCACCAGCTCGGCCGCCACCTCCACCTTGGGGTCCGAGAGCACGTCCTCAACCGACCGGCTCAGGAGCTCGCCGGGGACGGGGAAGGTCCTCTCGCGCTCCAGGTCGATGTCCACCACCCGCAGGAGCCTTAGGTCGGCCCCGGTCCGTTGAGCAAGCTCTTCTCTGCGGGTGAGGAGGAGCTTGGCCACCCCCGTGCCCACGGTTCCCCAACCGACAACTGCTACACCACAGTGCTTCATCGTCGAAGGCTTTCCGTTCGCTCTCTCAGTTGTTCACCCCAGATCGCTCGCCCGAGCGGCCCAACCAAGCAAAAAGCCCCGAGGTCCTTCCTCAGGGCTCCTGGTCTTGAGTCTGTCGCTTGAGGCCAAGGAGCCCTAAGGACGAGGTACCGTGATTGTGGTGCACACGCTCACCACCCACGTCGTCACGCAGCCAGCCGTCAGGCGACGGTTCGACAGATGCGCTGAGCGTGCCATGGTACCAAGTCCTCCTCGTGGGTCGCTGCCAACGACCGCGAAAGCAGGCTTCCTTGTCAAAGGAGTATCATCGGACCCTTTGCTGGAGAAGTCAACAAGAATCTGGCCGCTTCCCATTCCCCGGGTGCGTTGGCGCCGGGGAGCAGCCACGCCCGCCACCCGCGCGGCCCGCCACGGGCTCGCCCTGCTGGCAGCGTCGGCGTATAATGCCCCGGCCCGGGGGGACGGCTCCCGGGACGCTGGGGTTGCAGGCGACGGCGAAGGGGATGAGATGATACCGGAACCGATGTCGAAGGATGTGGGCCAGGCCCGGATCGAACCGGAGGCACCGGTAAGAGCCGGCGCCCGGGGCCGCTGGACCGTTACCTACCAGGCGGGCGGGTTGGCCCTGGGGCCGGGTTCGTTACTCCGCTTCACGGTGCCTTACGGCTTCACCACGCCCAACTTCCTCTGGGTTACCCACCCCGGGTACGTGCACCTGAGTTGCTCGCGGAGCGACGTGACTCTGCGGTTCGTGCTGCCTGAGCCGGTGGAGGGGGAGACGCACGACGAGTACATGACCCGTTGGGGTGCGCACCTGTTCGTGGAGGTGGTCTCGGGCACAGTGGCCGAAGGGGACACCGTCTCCCTCATCTACGGATACAACCCCTTCTACCCCCAGATGGGGGCCTGGGCCCCCTACTTCACTCAAGAGTTCACCTGGTGGGTGGCCGTCAGGCCGCGGCCACCCCGCTTGGAGGAGGGCTTCGTCCTGGTGGCTGACCCGCCCACGCTGCGCGTGGAGCCCGGACTGCCTGCCCGCGCCGGCGCGGTAGGGCCCCCTCTTGCAGCTCGTGGTGAGACGCTTCGCTTCCGGACCTACGAGGAGGACGGCCAGGGGAACCGGATCGTGCCCCCGGTCGACTCCGGTAGCCTGGTGCTGAGAGCCATCGGCGACGCCTCCGGGGCCGGGAGCTGGCCCTTGGGCCCTGTTGTGGAGGTGAAGGCCGACCTGGTCGGTCCTCTTCAGGCGGCGGTGGAGGTGGAAGGTCTGGCCGAGACGGGTCGGTCCAACCCCGTCCTCGTCAGCGAAGAGCCCCCGGCCTATCGTTTGTATTGGGGTGACGTTCACGGGCATTCCCTCCAGAGCGACGGCCTGGGGACGGTGGAGGAGTACTACGCCTACGGCCGGGAGCAGGCGCTCCTGGACTTTTGGTCCATCGCTGACCACCGCGGGCACATGGGTCCCGGCGAGTGGGAACGGGCCCGGGCCGCAGCCGATGCCGCTGACGACCCGGGAAGCTACGTCGCCTTCAGTGGCTACGAGCTGAACGACCGGGCCGGGGAGAAGTGCGTTTACTTCCGCCGGGACAGCCATCCCATGTACCGCTACCCCGAGGACGAGCGCGTCCTCTTCGAGCTGGCCCGGGCCGGGGAGGCCCTGGTCATACCCCATCAGCACGGCCGCGGTCCCTGGCCCTACCCCAGGGACGTCATCCGGGTGACCGAGGTCTACTCCATCTGGGGAGCCTTCGAGTATCCGGGTAATCCCCGCCCCTGCATCGGCGGCGGTGACTATCACGGCCGGACGGTGCTGGACATGCTCAAGGCCGGCTACCGGCCGGGTGTCATAGGCGGCAGTGACTGCCACGCCGGTCACCCGGGTCACACCGACTGGCTCCGCCACACCCGCGCCTACCCTAACGGGCTGGCGGCGGTGTACGCCCCCGAGCTCACGCGGGAGGCGCTGTGGGAGGCCCTCCTTGCCCGTCGCTGCTACGCCACCAGCGGCCCGCGGATCATCGTGGGACTCCGCTGTGGGGACGCCTGGATGGGGTCGGAGCTGCCGGTGGAGGCTGGCCGGGAGCGCGTCTTTGATATCGACGTCGTCGCTGAAGACGCCCTCAGGCGGGTGGTGCTGGTCAAGAACGGCCAACCCCGTTTCATTCTCCCAGGCTCCGCTTGTCTCGACCTCCCGCACCGCCTGCCGGAGCAAGCGTCCTCTGCCAAAGGCCCGGCGGGCAAGCCGAAGGTGGCCGGGCCACCCGGGGAGGGGCAGGTGCTCCGGACCACGGTGAGCGACGTGGAGGGCTCCGACGAGCCCGCCTTCTACTACCTGCGAGTGGAGCAGGAGGACGGTGAGATGGCCTGGTCCTCACCCCTCTGGTTCGTAACCGGGTAGGGCGTGCTGTACGCATCTCAGGGCCGACCGGTTCCCCACTTCCCCTGGTCCGGCCACCAGGCTCACCGACCGCGGGGAGTGCCGCCGGCCCGCTCAGGGAAAGACGACCCGGAGCGTCTCACCGGCCGCGGCTTTCACCTGGAGCAGCCCTTCCCGGAAACGGCCGCGCAATCGACGGACCGCACCTGTTCGGTTCTCCACCTCGACGGAACTGGGACGCTCGCCCGTCCAGAGCGTGACGTGAACCGGCGCTCCCTCTACCCCTTTCAACGCCACCGTGAGGGTGTGGTTGCGCCCGTTCCAACGCTCGCTGGTCTGGGGCCCGGCGTTCTCGGCCAGGATGAGCTGGGGGTGGCCTGCGGCCCGTTTCAGGATGATGAGTCCGGGGCCCTTTCGGGCCAGAGGCACGCGCAGACGAGTGACCCGGCTGCCCTTCTCCGGACCGCGGGTGAGCAGGCGACGGCCTTCGTACCAGTAGGCCAGGTAGCGACGGTGCGGGGAGAGGCCGGCGCCTCTAAGACTTGTGACGTGGAGGCGGGCTTCGACGGGTTGGTCCTCTCGGTTGGACAGGGTGAGGATTACGTCGCCGGAGGGGACCGGGTAGATTCCGACGGCGCAGTTCCTGGGTCGGACGGCGGCCACGGCGGAACTGACGAAAGGGGTGATGGGCCGGGCCGAGCGGATGCCTGCGCTGACCAGGGCGTTGGCGTAGCGGAGCAGGAGTCGGCGTTCCCGCTGGTCCCGTCGGCGGATGACCATGGGTCCGGCCGAGAGAAACTGGAAGGCCACCGAACGCGGGGTCACCCGGGGGATGCGTCCGGTCAGGAGCAGGTTGTTGGAGCCCAGCCGGTGGGCGTTGTGGAACACGCGGACGAAGTTGGGGTCGGTCTTCTCGATGTCGGCCCACTCGCCCAGCAGACGGACGTCCAGGAAGTTGTTGACCATGGCCGCGGGGAAGACGTTGGTGTTGGAGAGTATCAGACCGTCCGCCTTCCTGGCCCGGACCGCCTGGTGGGCGAAGCGAGCCATATCCCGCACCCCCGGGAGGGTGAAGCTCAGGTAGTTGCCGCCGCAACCGTGACCGCGGTTCCGACAGGCCAGCTTGCCACTCCACCAATCGATGTAGAGCCCGTCGAAGTCGAAGCGGTCCAGTGCTGAGCTCACTTCCCGCTTCCAGCAGGCTTGACACAAATGTTAGGATCTTT
>CAZIBA010000064.1:7379-8232 GCA_964536795.1 uncultured Planctomycetota bacterium
TCCCGCCAACCCTCGGCCCCCGGGCACATGAGGTTGCTGCGGTAGTTGAACTCGGCCACGGGCTCGATCTGCCAGTCGGCCCCGTGCTCGTGGAAGGCGTCGGTCCAGAAGTTCAGGTCGTTGAAGGTGACGTAGGGAATGATCTTGATGCCGTACTTGTGACAGGCGTCGATGACCCGGTGGGTCTCGCTGGCGCTATCGACGTGGGAGTAGTCGCCGCTTCGCCAGTTGGCGCAGCCCACGATGAGGTCGATCCCCTCACGGGCCAGCGCTTGGATCTTCTCCTCACTTGGGTACTGGTAGTCCTTGCGCCACTGGTGGGGACCCTCCCAGTGGATGCGCAGGTACATGTGGTCGCCGGTGTAGGCCTTCCCGGGGACGGGGGCGAGGTAGAAGGTGTTGGTCCGGGTCCAGCCCCGGCGGAAGTGGGTGTGGAGGTTGCGAATGCTCCAGAGCTGCCAGCGGGGGCCCGGTCGGGTGCTCTCGATGACGGTCGTGTCTCCGGCTCGGCCCAGGGCGTCGCCGCTGCGGTAGGGACAGGAGTCCGTCCACCCCCAGGAGACCTGACTGGCGTCGGCTACGGCCACGTCCAGGCCCAGGGAGTCGTTGCCGACGTGGAAGTAGGGGATGAAGCGACCGGCGGCCAGTGTCTCTTCCCCAACGAAGCGAGCGGGGAGCTGCCTTACGGTGTAGGACTGGGTTCCCTCGGTCGTGTGCAGGTCTCTGAGGTGGACGAGGAACTCAGAGGCCCGTCGGCGGAGCGTACCCTCCGAGTAGCAGAGCCAGCGGAGCTCCCCCTCCCTGGTCGCCCTGTTGGTCACCTCGACGGTGAGCACGCCGTCGAAGTCGAGCG
>CAZIBA010000065.1:0-4717 GCA_964536795.1 uncultured Planctomycetota bacterium
TCGCCCGCGGCCGAAGGCTGAACGTGTACTCGGCTCCCTGGCGGCTGGGGATGCCAAGCGACGGTGCTTCGCAGGGGGAACGCGGGTGAGCAGAGGCGCGTCGGAGTACAGCGCCCTGGTCCTGGCCGGGGGGCGTTCCAGCCGGATGGGCGTCGACAAGGCCCTGGTGAAGGTTGAAGGTCAACGACTGCTCGACCGCATCCTCAGCGTCCTCACACGCCTTTCTGACGATGTGCTGGTTGTCGGGCGTGCCCCCGACAGCTCGGTGCCCGCTGCTGTCCGGTTCGCAGAAGACGAAGCTCCGGGGTTGGGCCCACTGGGTGGGCTTCACACCGGCCTGGGCGTCGTCGAGCATCCGCGCGCGCTGACCGTGGGCTGTGACATGCCCTTCCTTACCGACGAGGTGCTCCGGGAGCTGCTGGCTCAGGACGGCTCGGCCGAGGCCACCGTCGCCCGCGTGGGCGGGCGGGTGCAGCCCCTGCTGGCCGTGTATGACCGCCGGGTGCGCCCTGTCGTCGAGCGCTTGCTTCACTCCGAGGACCGGTCCCTGATGAACCTGCTCGCCCGACTGAACGTGCACTACGTCGATCTCCACACCGACGAACGAGCATCCCTGAGCGTCGACACCGCTTCCGACCTACGGCGAGCCCGGGAGCTTGCCGGCACGAGCAGGTTCCGGGCATCCAACGACCGTGGCGGAACAGGAGGCACACCGTGAAAAGAGCCCTCCGCAAGCTCAAGCCCAAGAGCAAGGTTTGGATAGAGCTGGACGGCCAGCCCGTCTTCGGCGACGGGAAGGCCAGACTCCTGGAGGCCCTCCAGGACACGGGGAGCATCCGCGGCGCGGCCGAGCGGCTGGGGATGTCCTACCGTGGGGCCTGGGGTCGGCTCCGGGAGATGGAGCGCCGACTGGGTGAGCCCCTCACCGTTCGCCGGTCCGGTGGCCCGAAGGGAGGTGGCTCAGAACTCACCGAGCTGGGCAAGGAGCTCCTGCGCCGGTACCGGAGGTTTCGCCGGGGTCTGAACGACCTGGTGGACCGACGCTTCGAGAGAATCTTTCAATAAAGCCTTTGACCGGACCCCGCCCTCGCCTATACTGGCGTTATGCCAATTCCGACATATCCAAACGGGACCGTGACCAAGAGCGTCCGGAACGCCCGCTCGTCAGGCAGCCGTGGACTGGCAGTGGAGCCTGGCACGGTGCGGACTGTTTCCCGGGAGGGGAAGATGGAGAAACGACTGTCTCTGGTGCTGCTGGTGAGCATGGTTTCTTGGGCGATGGGCTGTTCCCCTGAACCCGGGACCGGTTCCCGGAGCAGCTCGCCTCCGGTCAGGATCAAGCTGGCCACCACGACCAGCACGGAGAACTCCGGACTGCTGGCCGTGCTCCTGCCTCCGTTCGAGCAGGCTCAGGGCGTCCGCGTGGACGTGATCTCCGTGGGCACCGGAAAGGCCCTCAAGTTGGGGGAGCGAGGGGACGTGGACCTGGTCTGGGTGCACGCACCGGCTGCGGAGCGGGCGTTCGTGGACGCGGGATTCGGTGTAGGTCGCCGACTGGTGATGTACAACGACTTCGTCCTTCTGGGTCCACCCGACGACCCGGCAGGAGTGGGCCAGGCTCCGACGGCTGTCTCTGCTCTCCGGGGCATTGCCGAGGCCGGGGTCCCGTTCGTGTCCCGGGGCGACGACTCGGGCACTCACAAGAGGGAGCGGGCGCTCTGGCAGGAGGTGGGGATCGACCCGGCCGGCGCCTGGTACGCTGAAGCAGGGCAGGGGATGGGGGCCACGCTCACCATGGCAGATGAGAAGCAGGCCTACGTGCTCTGCGACCGGGGAACCTATCTGGCCCTGAAGGACAGGATAGAGATCGTCCTCCTGTACGAGAACCCCACGGAACTGAAGAACATCTACCACGCCATTGCCGTCAACCCGGAACGACATCCACACGTCCACCACGCGGAAGCAGTGGCCCTCATCGACTGGCTCGTCTCGCCTGAGGGGCAGACCATCATCGGCGACTTCCGCAAGGATGGTGAAGTGCTCTTTCATCCCTGTGCCGGCGCCGAGGATGAGCCAGAGACACCGGAGGCACCGGAGGCACGGTAGTGGACTTCCTCTTCGAGGGCATGCTCGAAGGTCTGCGGCTGCTCTTCGCGGGCGATGCTGAGGTCTGGTGTGCGGTCTGGGTGTCGGTGCGGGTGGCGCTGACGTCCACCTGCATCGCCTCACTGCTCGGGCTGCCCGTGGGGTTTCTCGTGGCCACCGCGAGCTTCCGGGGAAAGCGCCTCGCGGTGGTGCTGCTCAACACGCTGATGGGGCTCCCGACGGTGGTCGTGGGGCTCCTGGTGTACGGGGCGCTCTCCAGGCGGGGACCGCTGGGGAGCTTTGGGCTCCTGTATACGCCCACGGCGATGGTCGTCGGGCAGGTGATACTGGCCACCCCCATCGTGGCCGCTCTCACCCGTGGTGCGGTGGCCGGTCTGGACCCCAGGGTCATCAAGACGGCCTACGCTCTCGGTGCCGGGGCCTGGCGGGCCGCCCGGACGGCCCTGCGGGAACTTCGCCCGGCGCTGACGGCTGCGGTGGTGGCCGGGTTCGGCCGCGTCTTCGCCGAAGTGGGCGTGTCGTTGATGTTAGGTGGGAACATCCGCTTATACACCCGCAACATCACCACCACCATCGCCCTGGAGACGACCAAGGGTGAGTTCGCCCTGGGGCTGGCGCTGGGGCTGGTGTTGCTGACGGTAGCCTTTGCCGTCAACCTGGGCTTCTGCCTGCTGAGGGGGTCTGCTTAGCCTATGGACGCAGTGGCGCTGAGAGCACGACGGCTCCGGCAGTCCTTCACCACGGGCTTCACCCTCGAGGTGGACGACTTGCTCCTCCGCGAGGGTGAGCTCTACAGCTTCGTCGGTCCCAACGGTGCGGGGAAGACCGTGCTCCTGGAGGCCTTGAGCCTCCTGAGGCCGCCTGAGGAGGGAGAGCTTCACCTCTTCGGCGAGCGCATCTTCCCCGATGCCGGCGGTTGGGCCCTTGCCCGTCAGCAGATGGCCTTTGCGCTGCAGCAGCCTTACCTCTTCCGGGGAACGGTGTGGGAGAACGTCGAGTACGGACTTCGCGCCCGGGGCGTGGCCAGAGCCCAGCGAACCGCGAGGGTGCCGGCGGCCCTGGAGCGGTTAGGGCTGGGCCGGCTGGCGGCCACCGACGGGCGGCATCTCTCCGGGGGCGAGGCCCAGCGGGTGGCCATCGCCCGGGCCCTGGTGCTGGAGACGCCGGTGCTGCTCCTGGATGAACCCACGGCCCACGTGGACGCCCAACACGAGTCGGTCATCGAAGAGCTCCTCCGAGACCTCCGAAGGCAAGGACGGACGACCATCCTGCTCAGCACCCACGACCTGGAGCAGGCCCGTCGGCTGAGCGACGAGATTTTCGTTCTCGTCGGGGGCAAGCTTCGACAGCACGCGCCCGAGAACTGCTTTGTGGGCACGGTGACCCGGGAGAATGGACGCTGGTGGTTTGAGCGCCGACCCGGGCTGCGCCTTCGGGTGTTGACCGAGCGTCCGGGACCGTCTCGCATCTTCATCGACCCGGCCAGCATCCTGGTCTCCCGTGAGGCCCTGCGTTCGAGCGGCCGGAACCGGCTCAGGGGCACGGTCCGGGCCGTGGAAGGCACTGGCCCGACCGTTCGGGTGAGGTTAGCGACCAACGGGACGGAGCTGGTGGTCTCTGTGACCCCCGAATCTGCGAGGGAACTGGGGCTGATGCCCGGCGAGCTGATCCACGTGACCTTCAAGGCCACGGGAGTCCGGGTCTATCCGCTCTGATACTGGTGGCAAGGAGCACGACGTATGTCCCGCAAGGAAGTACCGTTGGTCTCGGAAGAAGATGCCCGGCGCATCGTGCTCAGCAAGGCTGAGCCTCTGGGCACCGAGCTGCTTCCCCTGAAAGCAAGCTTTGGGGCGGTGCTGGCTGAGGAGGTCGCTTCCGACGTCGATATGCCCCCCTTCGACCGCGCGGCCATGGACGGCTACGCCGTCCGCCTGGCCGACCTGGGTGCCATCCCGGCCGAGCTTGCTGTCATCGAGCAGGTCAAGGCCGGTGACGTGCCCCAGCAAACGGTCGGGCCGGGCCAGTGCAGCGAGATAATGACGGGCGCCCCGGTCCCCCGGGGTGCAGACGCTGTGGTCCGTGTCGAGGACACACAGCGCATCGCCGAAGACCGGGTGCACATCCTGAGATCGCCCGGAGGCAAGACCAACATCGCCCGGCAGGGAGAAGACCTGCACCGAGGGGACGTGGTGCTGAAGCCGGGCTGCCTCCTTCGCCCGCCGGAGATAGGTCTCCTGGCCATGGTCGGGCGACGGGAGGTCAGGGTCCACCGTAGGCCTACGGTGGCCGTGCTGGCCACGGGCGACGAGCTGATCGAGCCCGACCAGGCGCCCCTGCCCGGGCACACCCGGAACTGCAACAACTACTCGCTCCTGGCCGAGTGCGCCCGGGTCGGCTTCCGGGCCGTCAACCTGGGCATCGCTCGCGACACACGTGAGGAGCTGGAGGCGAAGATCGGCGCCGGTCTCCAGCACGACGTGCTCCTCGTTTCCGGTGGGGTGAGCATGGGGAAATATGACTTGGTCCCCCAGGTCTTTGCCCAGCTCGGGGTAGAGGTGCATTTCAGCAAGCTGGCTATCAAGCCGGGCAAGCCCACCGTCTTTGCCACCCA
>CAZIBA010000065.1:4817-8096 GCA_964536795.1 uncultured Planctomycetota bacterium
TGCATTTCAGCAAGCTGGCTATCAAGCCGGGCAAGCCCACCGTCTTTGCCACCCAGGGGAAGAGGCTGGTATTCGGCCTGCCCGGAAACCCCGTCTCCGTCATCGTCAGCTTCAGGCTCCTTGTGGAACCAGCTCTCAGGAAGCTGGCCGGGCACACAGACCTCGAACCCCACAAGGTGCGGGTCGTGCTCAGCGGACCTGTTCGCAACCGGGGCGACCGACGTTCGTATCTTCCCGCCAGGCTCCAGCGAACGAGCGATGAGCTCCTGGCAGAGCCGCTCCCCTACCACGGCTCCGGCGACCTGATGGCCGTGACCAGGGCCAATGCGATGATCCAGTTGGAGGCGGGGGTCGGCGAGGTGCCGGCTGGTACCGAAGTCCCTGCCCTGCTTTTGGAAGGCTGACCGATGGACCGCACGGAATCACTCACCAGGCAAGCTTTTCGGCGAAGTACCCGGGTGCTGACCTACCTGCGGGTCTCGGTGACCGACCGATGCAGCTTCCGTTGCTTGTACTGCTCACCTGCGGGTCAGGCGCACTCATCTGCGTCACTGCTCTCGGCCGCCGAGATCGGGCAGGTGGTGCGGGTCGCCCAGCAGCTTGGTGTCACCCACGTCAGGCTCACCGGGGGCGAGCCACTGGAGCGCCCGGACGTTGTGGACATCGTCAAGCGGATCAAGAGCTTGGGGATCCCCGAAATCTCCCTCACCACCAACGGCGTTCGCCTTGCCGACCTGGCGGGGCCGCTCCGGCAAGCAGGCCTGGCACGGGTGAACGTGGGCCTGCCCCACGTCGAGGCCGACGGCTTCAGGCGCATCACCGGGGAGGACGCCCTGGCCGAGACGCTCTCCGGCATACGTGCGGCCAGGGCTGCCGGGCTGATGCCCGTCAAGACCAACACCGTAGTCATGCGGGGGTACAACGACAACGCGGTCTGCGCCATCTTGGAGCTGGGTCGGCGCGAGGGGGTCACGGTCCGGTTCATCGAGTACATGACCTCCGCGGAACGGACCTCGAAGGAGCTCTTTGTCCCGGCCGACGAGGTGCTGAGGCAGCTTCGCCGGCACTTCGAGCTTACGGAGTCACCCGGGGAGACCGACGGTCGAGGCACGAGGGGACCGGCCCGGTACTACCGACTTGGTGGCGGCGGGGTCGTGGGCGTCATCGCTCCCGTCAGTGCGCCCTTCTGCCGAAGCTGCAACCGGCTCAGGCTCTCGGCCACGGGCAAGCTCCGGCCCTGCCTCTACAGTGAGGATGAGGTGGACCTTGTGCCCGCGCTGCGCGCCGCCGACTCGGAGCGCGAGTGGCGCCGCCACTCTCAGCTTGCCCCTCGGCCCGTCCGAGCAGAGAGGTCTCTCCGGCAGGCACGCCGTGCACTCGGGACAAGCGAAGCTTGGTTGGCAGACGCTTTTGAGCAAGCCATGGCCATGAAACCGACTGAGCACGGGGCGGAACTCCCCACAGAGATGCGCTTCATAGGAGGATGAACGTGCTTGACCTCTCTCACCTCGACGACGAAGGCCGATCCCGCATGGTGGACGTTTCCGGCAAGGGAGCCACTGCCCGGACGGCCCGCGCCCGGGCCACCGTTGCCCTGAAACCGGGCACCATGGCCCTGCTCACCGAGGCGGCGCTGCCCAAGGGTAACGCCCTGGAAGCCGTACGCCTGGCCGGCATCCTGGCCGCCAAGCGCACTGCTGAACTCATTCCCCTTTGCCATCCCATTCCCGTGTCCTGGATCGATGTTTCCATCGAACTCACAGACGAAGTCGCCCGCATCGAGTCGGAAGTGAAGACCCAGGCACCCACGGGCCCCGAGATGGAAGCCTTGGTCGCCGTCTCGGTGGCGGCCCTGACGCTCTACGACATGGTCAAATCAGTGGACCGGGAAGCTGTCATTTCGGACGTCCGTGTGGTGGAAAAGACGGGCGGAAAGAGCGGACACTGGGTCCGAGAGGAGGTCGGCCGATGAAGCCCCGTGCCACGGTGGGCCGGGTGGTCTCAATCAACGTCAGTCTTAGGAAGGGGGTGCCGAAGGAGCCCGTTACCCAGGCGGAGTTCCGACCGGACCACGGCATCGTGGGGGACGCCCACAGCGGTCCGGGTCTGAAACAGGTGAGCTTGCTCGCTCTGGAGAGCGTCGAGAAACAGCGGCGGGTCTTCGAGGAACGCCGAGCCAAGGGAGAGTTCAAAGAGCGGTGCTTCAAGGGTTACGACACGCTCCCCGACCTGAAGCCGGGAAGCTTTGCCGAGAACCTCACCATTGTCGGCCTTCCCCTGCCCCAACTCCCCATAGGCACGCAGCTCCGGGTAGGCGATGAGGTGGTGCTGGAGACTTCCAGAATTGGCAAGGAATGTCACACGGGCTGTGCTATCTTTGAGCTGCTGGGTGACTGTGTGATGCCCCGGGAAGGCGTCTTTGCCCGTGTGCTCGTCGGCGGCGCCGTCCGCCCGGGCGATGAGGTGATTGTCGATGAGAGTGGCCATTCTGACCGTCAGTGATCGCTCCGCGCGGGGGGAGCGACCGGACCGGAGCGGCCCCGCTCTGGCCCAGGCCGTTGAGCAGCTTGGCGGCGCCGTGGTCTCGCTGGAGGTGCTCCCGGACGAGCGCCGATCCATCGAGACTGCGTTCCGGCGCCTGGTCACTGACGGCCAGGTGGACGTTATCCTCACCACCGGCGGGACCGGCCTCGGTCCTCGGGACGTTACCCCGGAAGCCACCCTGGCCGTCATCGAGAAGCGCGTTCCCGGCATAGCCGAGGCGATGCGCGCCCGCAGCCTCCAGGTTACACCCCACGCCATGATCAGCCGGGCCGAGGCCGGGACACGGGGGACCACCCTCATCATCAACCTGCCCGGGAGCCCCAAGGGCGCGGTCGAGTGCTTCCAGACAATCGCCCCTGCCCTCCCCCACGCCATCGAGCTGCTGCACGGGACCGCAGAGGAATAGCTCTGGGGAAGCCTGCCGGCCGGCGGGTCGGTCTGATCCTCGGCCTCTTGGATTCACGGTTAGCAGGGCCCCAGGAGTACGACTTATGATGTCCAGCGGTGAGGTGGTCAGACGTGCAGTTCGGTTCGAGGGCCCGGACAGGCTGCCTCGCAGCCTGCCCGAGGAGTATGGCTCGGATTTCTCGTGGGTCAGCATGAATCCGTCTCCCGACTGGCGTCCGGGAAGCGGCGCCGACGAATGGGGGGCGATCTGGGAGAACATCGGCATCTCCAACATGGGCGAGGTGAAGGAGTTCCCGCTTCCCGATTGGTCCGGCTGGGACAAGATGA
>CAZIBA010000066.1:0-8086 GCA_964536795.1 uncultured Planctomycetota bacterium
TCCCTCTCCCTCTAAGAGAGGGTTGGGGTGAGGGCAGCGGTCGGGCCAGAGGATTGACTCGTCCGAGCAGGTGTGCCTGTCCGTTGGAGCCCGGAAGGGCGAAGGCGGAACTGGCGGAGACCCACTCTCTGTAAAGCCGGCTCGCCTTCAGGCCGATACTCTCCAAGGCTGACCACTTTGCAGGAACACGGAGAAGGCTTGATGAGCGAAAGTGAAAGACGGCGATACGGACGCCGACCACTGTTCCGGACGCTCAAGCTCTGGCAGTCCGGCCAACAGGTCTCCTCGGGCAGGACCGTGAACGTGAGCCCGGCGGGAGCCTGCGCCGTCATGCGCAAGCCCCTGCTACTGAAACCCCGCTCTCCCCTCATCGCCTCGGTCGACGTTCCTCACTGGAACGGAGACTACCGCAAGATCGACCAGGTCCAGGTCCCCGCCCGCGTCTGCTGGGTGGAGGACCTGGGAGACGCGCTGGAGGTCGCCGTCAAGTTCGGGACGGACATCGACCTCACCTGACCCACAGCCTCCTGCCCCTCCCCCCAGCGACACCACCCCCGCGCCCTCCCCCCAGCCGTCGGGGGCCGTGGCGGCGGACAACTGCGGGCCTGAAGGGACCGCCGCCTCGTCGGAGTCGCCAACGGGTCGACGAGCCCTGCGCCGGGCATTCAGCAGGCGTTCAAGCGGTTCGGATTCGTCCCTTTTTTGCTTGACATGGATGGCAGGGCGGTATAGATTACACGGTGGTAGGCTGGCCTGAAAAGGTCGCTGTGGCCTGAGAGGACTGCGAAGGAGACTGTTCTGCAGAGGTGGATGCGAGGTTCGCTCGTTGGATGGATGGTCCGTGCCGGTTTCACTCCGTACTCGGCGCGGCCTGAGGATTCTCACCGCTTTTTGCCTCAGTAGCATTCCCCCACCCGGCGCTTTCGTAGCATCCTGTTCCCTTACCTTTCCAGCAGCCTTTCCCAGTGGCGCTCGGACTGCGTACACACGGGCACGGCCTTACCGCTCAGTTGACGAATGGCTCTCACGGCTGGTGGACCGCACTGTAGCGGTCCGACGTGCGACTCAATCGCGCCTGGGCCGTACACGTTGAGGAGACGTTGTAGATGACCAGAGGAACGGTGAAGTGGTTCAATGACCAGAAGGGGTTCGGGTTCATCACCCCGGACGATGGAAGCAAGGACGTCTTCGTGCATCATTCCGCGATTCAGGCGGAGGGCTTCAAAACCCTGGCGGAGAACGATGTCGTGGAATTCGGGACAGAGCAAGGTGAGAAGGGCCTGCGCGCCACCAACGTCGTGAAGGTGGTCGAGCCCGCCGCCGACGCCGACTGACCCTGAACTGACCATGACCGCTGCCGTGAGAAGGGACACGGCGGCGGTCTTTTTTTGCCCGCCTCCACCGAAAGCAGGGCCTGCTTCGGCTGCACGAAGTTGTCCCGTGATCGAGATGCATTCAGGGATTGAGGGCCCCATGGGAACCTCTCTGGCTACCATTCTCTCGGCAGCCAGGACACGTGCAATGAAAGGCGGAACCGCCCGCTGGGTGTGTGTCAAGGGGCACAATGCCAGATGGCCCTTGACGTTAGGGGATGGGGACCATACCATACCGCAGGGGATGTCCAGGTCTTTGAGGGGGACACTTCAGGAGGCTGGCCATGGAAATCTCGCTCAAACAGGTGCTGGCCCTCATCGGCAAGCTTGATGACTCTACAGGCAAAGGAACTCCGAGGGAACGGTTCAGGGCCTTCCTGAAGGAGAACGTGACCGAGGTCGGCCTGGTGCGGGACTACATACAGGAATGCATTTCAGAAGTGGGCGAGCAGTACAACCGGGCACTGCAGGATTTGGTCAACCATCTGGGGGGCATGTTGGCGTTTGAGGTGACATTTGGCCGGTACCACGGAGTACAGGGTCAAATTGGCTTCGATGGGCACTGGGGCTCGCCGACCGGACTGCACATTGTTGTCGAGGTCAAGACCAGCGAAGTCTATGCTGTCAAGACATCCGCCCTAATCGGCTATGTGGACCAGCTGATTTCGGCCAAAGAGATTCCTGACTGGGACAACGCCCTTGGCCTGTACACTGTCGGACGCTTGGACCAGGAGGCCAGCCATCTTGTGAAGACTATCACCGGCGAGAAGAACACCTCCCGGCTGCGGGTCATTTCGGTCGAATCGCTTCTGCGGCTTGCCGAACTGATGAGTGAGTACGATGTCAACCATGACGATATGCTGGCTGTCCTCCGGCCATCTGGACCTCTGGTAGACCCGGTTATCGACCTCATGAACAGATTGGCGGTGCAGCCTGAGCCACCGGAGGAAGTGACGGAAGCGGAAGAGGCTACTGAAGAGGTCGCTCCCCTGCCTGATGGACCCGCCTATTGGCTTACGCCGGTGAGGTCAGACGAAGAAGCCACCGCAGAGGAAACCGTGCAGACACTTGTGGGGGAAGGGGGCATCTATGCCTTCGGTCAGCGGACGCCCGGGAGAAAGTGGCTGAAGCCTGGGGATTGGATGTGCTTCTATGCGACCGGGAAGGGCGTTGTCGCGCACGCCAAGGTTCTGTCTGCTGCCAAGAAGAAGCACCACCCGGCTGTTCGCCACCCTGACCGGTATCCTTGGACGTTCCGTCTAGGCAACGCAAAACTGTATCTCGATTCCCCCGTCGTCCTGACCCCTGCACTTCGGGCCGAACTGGAAGGGTTCAAGGGCAGGAGCACCGCCAAGTACTGGTCATGGTTCGTTCAAGCTACAGGCAAGGTCTCAGCCCACGACTTCGCCAAGCTAACCCGTGGGTCGAGCAAGCCCTCCACGGAATGACACACGGCCGGGCGAGACCGGCCGTGGCACACTCAGAGAAAGGAGACGGAAAGGTGGGCTGGTGCCGGAGGGGGGAGTCGAACCCCCATGACCCGAAGGTCACTGGATTTTGAGTCCAGCGCGTCTGCCTGTTCCGCCACTCCGGCCACTCGTCTCCCACACTTGTAGCACGCTTTGCCCTGGGGAGTCAATGCTCTCACCGGACCGCTGCCCTCACCCCAACCCTCTCCCAGAGGGAGAGGGGGGGGTACCCTCGCAGCACGGCCGGCAAGTCCGGCCGTGGCACACACGTCCCTTCCCGTCCTTTCCGACGCCTCGCGCACACCTTGGCGCAGCCAAGGTGTGCCACCCCTGGACCGGCGAAGTCCGGCCGTGGCACAGGCCCTTTCGCCATGACAAGGGGCTTAAGCCCCTTGCCTTTCACCGTCGGGCCCCCTCGACAATGCCCGAGACAACCAGGCTCAGGGGGTCAACTCCGACCGTGGCAGACCTGAGGGGGTCCGCGGTGAGTGCAGGAGGGAAGGCTCTTCGATTGGGGGAAGGCAACCCGTTCCGATGAGAGAGCGCAGGATGGCGGGAGACCTATCGGATGTCTTCGAGCCTGTCGAACAGTCTGGAGCCGTAGGAGCGCAGGCCCACCTCGTACTCGGCCAGTATCTCAGGGTTGTAGAACTCGTTGTAGTTGTGGCGGACGTGGGGACGGAACAGGCAGCGCACCACCTCGACCAGACCGGTGACGGACAAGTTGCCCTCGTCGGTGATGGCGTACACCTCGACCCTGCTGCCCACGTCCACCCCGCCGCTGGTGAGCATCTTCAAGCCGCGGAACGAGACGTCCACCATCGTGCCGACCTGGAAGGGCGACTCCGAACCCCGTCCCTGGACGAAGGCGCGATAGCGCACTGGCCGGTAGACGCGGAAGCGCATGTCCCGACGACGCTCAACGCCTTCTTGCTGCACCATAGGCACGTCCTCTGAGCTTGACAGCCCTGGAGGAGCCGCCGGCCACCACCGGCTCTCCGAACTCCCGCTGCTCGGGAGGACGACATCTGGCCAGCCACGAATTCCCTAACCTATGAATATACCACATCCTGCCCACCTGGGCAAGCGGATTCCGCACTTCAAGAGGTCAGGATTTCCCTTGACCACGCGCGAGTGCGCCGGTACTTTGTGGGTTCGAGCGCCGCCCGGTTGGTTGCAGGCGGCGTTTGCACTTCAGTCGGAGGCAGAGGACGAACGGATGCAGCTTACGATGGTGGTGTTGGCCAAGCAGGTGCCCGACACCAAGCACATCAGCGGCAAGGTGATGAAGGACGACGGCACCGTGAACCGGGCCGCCCTCCCTATGATCTTCAACCCCGAGGACCTGAGCGCCCTGGGGCTGGCGGTCCGTCTGCGTCGACGCTACGGCGGCCACGTCACCCTCATCACCATGGGTGCCCCGTCGGCGGGGGAGATACTGCGAGAGGCCCTCTACCGTGGGGCCGACGACGCCATCCTGCTCACCGACCGCCGCCTGGCCGCCTCCGACACCCTGGCCACCTCCTACGCCCTCTCGCTGGCCGTGCAAAAGCTGGGTCCGGTGGACCTGGTGCTCTGCGGCCGACAGGCCATCGACGGCGACACGGCCCAGGTGGGCCCGCAGTTGGCCGAGAAGCTGGGCATCCCCCAGGTGACCTACGTGGAGGCCGTGCACTGGATCGAGGACGGGCGCCTGGAGGCCCGTCGCGACTTCGGCGACGGCTACGAGGTGGTGCGCTGTCCCGTCCCGGCCTTGCTCACGGTGAACGGTGAAGGCAACGAGCCACCCCCGCCTGCGGCCAAGAAGCTGCTCCGCTGGAGGCACGCGCTGACGCCGTCGGAAGCCAACGTCGCGGTGCGGACGGAGCTGGCCCGGGAGCGGCCGGGCCCCCAGGCCGTCGCCCAGGCCGTCAAGGACCGCCAGGCGGAGCTGGAGGGCCGGGGGCTGCTTCTGGCGGAGTGGTCGGCCGACACCATCGGTGCCGAGCCCGAGCGCATCGGCAAGACCGGCTCGCCCACCAAGGTGAAAGAGATCGAGAGCATCGTGCTCAAAGAGAGCGCCTACAAGAACATCGAACCGACGGAGGAGGCCCTGGCCGACCTCGTCCGGGAACTCCGTCGCGACCACTTGATCGCGTGAGGCGGGTTGATGGCTGACGTAGGACCGGTCTGGGTGTACGCCGAACAGGAAGACGGGAAGCTGGCCGAGGTGGGCCTGGAGCTTCTCTCCAAGGGCCGGGAGCTGGCCGATACCTTGGGGACGCGCCTGGGGGCCCTGCTGCTGGGAAGCGATGTCGCGGGTCTGACCCCTCGGCTCATCGCCCAGGGGGCCGACGACGTGCACCTGGCCGCCGACCCCCGACTTCGCTTCTACTCCGCCCTCCCCTACACCCGGGTGGTGACCGACCTCGTCGGCGCCCACCAGCCCCACGTGGTCCTCTTCGCTTCCACCCACGTGGGTCGCGACCTGGCCCCCCGGGTCGCCTCCGCGCTCAAGACCGGCCTCACCGCCGACTGCACCGACCTCCAGATCGGCTCCTATACCGAGCCGGAGACGGGCCGGACCTACGAGAAGCTGCTGATGCAGATACGCCCGGCCTTCGGAGGCAACATCATTGCCACCATCGTCAGTCCCCATCACCGGCCCCAGATGGCCACCGTGCGCGAGGGGGTGATGAAACTGGCCGACCCCGACCCCGACCACCAGGGGCAGGTGGTCCCCTTCGCGGTCGCCCTGGACGGTGAAGACGAGGTGGTGGAGATCGTCGAGCGGGCCCGCGAGGAGCACCACGTCAACCTCAAGGGGGCCAACGTCATCGTCTCGGGCGGAGGCGGCGTGGGAAGCAAGGAGAATTTTGGACTCATCCGTCAACTGGCGGTCGTCCTGGGCGCCGAGGTGGGGGCCAGCCGGGTGGCCGTGGGCAACGACTACGTCGACCGGGCCCACCAGGTGGGTCAGACGGGAACCACGGTGCGGCCCAAGGTCTACATCGCCTGTGGCATCTCCGGGGCCGTCCAGCATCGGGCCGGGATGCAGGAGTCGGGCAAGATCGTCGCCATCAACACCGACATGAACGCCCCCATCTTCGGCATCGCCCACTACGGTATCGTGGGCAACCTCACCGACGTCATCCCCAAGCTCATCAAGGCCTACAAGGACAGCCTGTAGAGCCGGCCGTGCCTTATTCCCCCTGCCCTACTACTCGGCCGTCAGGTCGGAGAGCTTGAGGTTGTCGTAGGTGCCTTCGCTGTCGTAGACCTGGCGGAAGCCGAACCGCCCACCTGCGTAGTGCTCACCCTCGTCGGTGTAGTCCATGAACGTCCGGCCGCCGACGGTGAGCACGATTCGGCCTGCCCTTTTCGTCAGGACGACGCGAACGGTCTCGTCCTTGGGCAGCAGTTGGTCGATGTTGCTGCTCCTGAGCAGATTGAGCCCGGGGTTCTTACGGATGTTGCAGTTGGCCCGTTCGCCCCGGCGGTAGGACACGTGGTAGCAGCGGATGCGGCTTTCGTGCTTCCGGTTGGGGGGACTGGTGTACTTGTCGAAGTCCTGGTAATCCTCCCAGCTCCCGGCGCCCATGTACTGCTCGAGGAGCTCGGGGGCGAGGATGTCCTCGCCTTTGGCCCCTTGGACACAGAAGAAGATGAGGAAGAAGCCGCTCTCCGAGAGCGGTGTGAAATCGTACTCGATGCGGAAGTCGCTCGGCAGGTTCTGTCGGCACCAGACGTACTCGCCGACCTTGCGTTCGCCCCAGGTGGTCTTGACGTGCAAGCGGCCGTCCCTGAGTTCGACCGCATAGGGCCCCTCGGACACCCAGTTGGACAGATCTTTCTCGAAGTCCTCCACAAACACCAGCTTCCCCTCCTCAGCAGGCTCCTGCGGCCTGTCGGAAGTCTCCCCGGCGGCCAGGCTCCTACAGCCCACGCTCACCGCGACCATCAGAACCAGGACCACGGCGCGAAGAAGACCGATGTGCCTCATCGTACCCTCCCCAAGATCATGGCGCCCCCCTTCCGAGACAGTTCGTACGGTGCACCCGGGCGTCCGCCGCCTTCGCACTCCGTCCTCTCGCCTCGGTCGCTGGGCGCCCGCCCGTTGCTGTCAACCTGGAATAGCGCTCACTCCACCGAACGCCTCACCCCGTGAAGCGCTTGAGGAGCAGGGAGCAGTTGTGGCCGCCGAAACCGAAGGAGTTGCTCATAGCCACCTGGACGGGGGTTTCCCGGGCTTCGTTGGGTACGACGTCCAGGTCGCATTCGGGGTCGCGGGTGTGGTAGTTGATGGTGGGTGGGATGACCCCATGGTCGATGGTGAAGGCGGTCATGATGAGTTCGACGCCACCACTGGCCCCCAACAGATGTCCGATCATCGACTTGTTGGAGCTGATGGGCAGACGACGACCACGGGAACCGAAGACCTTGTGAACGGCCCGGGCCTCGGTGATGTCGCCGAGCGGGGTGCTGGTGCCGTGGGCGTTGATGTAATCGACCGCATCCGGGTCGAGGCGGGCATCCTCCAGGGCCCGGACGATGGCCATGGCCGCTCCCCGCCCCTCGGGCTCGGGGGCGGCGATGTGGGAGGCGTCACCACTGGCGCCGTAGCCCACGATTTCGGCGTAGATGCGGGCCCCCCGTCGGTGGGCGTGCTCCAGCTCCTCCACCACGAGGATGCCGGCGCCCTCCCCCATCACGAAGCCGTCACGGTCCTTGTCGAAGGGTCGGCTGGCCCCCTGGGGGTCGTCGTTACGTCGGCTGATGGCCCGCATGGAGTCGAAGCCACCGATGCCCATGGGGGTGACGGCGGCTTCACTGCCCCCGGTTATCATGACGTCGGCCTCGTCGCGCTGGATGACCCGGTAGGCATCGCCCACGGCGTGGGCCCCACTGGCGCAGGCCGTGGCCACGGCCATGTTGGGACCCTTGAGACCGAAGAGGATGGAGATGTTGCCGCTGGCGGCGTTCACCAACAGCTTGGGGATCATGAAGGGGGAGATGTGTCCGGGACCGTTGGCCAGCAGGCGTTTGTGCTGGGTTTCGATCTCGATGAGGCCGCCGATGCCGCTGCCCACGATGACCCCCATGCGGACGGCTTCCTCGTCGTTTTCGGGGGGAAGTGTCAGTCCGGAGTCGACCACGGCCATGCGGGCGGAGTGGACGGCGAACTGGGTGAAGCGGTCCATGCGACGAGACTCCCGGCCCTCCAGCAACTCCTTGGCGTCGAAGCTGTTCACTTCCGAGGCGATG
>CAZIBA010000067.1:0-8061 GCA_964536795.1 uncultured Planctomycetota bacterium
ATTCTCGACTGCAGCCTCCCGTAGGAGTCTGGGCAGTGTCTCAGTCCCAGTGTGGGGGGCCACCCTCTCAGGCCCCCGAGCCGTCGAAGCCTTGGTGAGCCGTTACCTCACCAACAAGCTGATAGCACGTGAACCCATCCGACAGCGGAAGCCTCCCGAAGGAGACAACCCTTTGACCAGCCGACCAGTCGCCGACCGGTGTCATTGGGTATTGAGGGCCGTTTCCGACCTGTATCCCCATCTGCCGGGCAGGTTGTCCACGCCTTACTCACCCGTCCGCCGCTTTACTCCCCTCCCGAAGGAAGGTTTCTCGCTCGACTTGCATGCCTAAAACACGCCGCCAGCGTTCGTTCTGAGCCAGGATCAAACCCTTCATAGGTAAAGAAGGGACACACGGCCATCAGCCGGTCGTAGGCACGGACCAGCCTCTGCCGTGCGATTGGCACATCTCTCAGACCACGCCGCTCCTTTCGGAGCAACGAGGATCTCACACTCTCAACATCCGGTCACTGTCCACTTGTCAAAGAGCTTGTCGGGCGGGCATAGCGCTCGCCCCCCGCAAACCCTAATTATAGCACCCATTCCGGGCTCGTCAAGGGTTTTTCGAGCTCTTTTGCAGAAAAACTGCGCACACCCCCCGCCCCACCCGGAAGGGACACCGGAAGGCGGACCTTCCGTGCGCGTGTACAATACCCCAGGCCGGGGCTCCTGTCAAGGCCCCAGGCCCCAAAATCCCGTCTCCTTCACTCCGTCCCGTCGAGTTCCTCCCTCAGGGCCTTCACCACACGGAGGAAGTGCTGCCTGTGGGCCGGGCACATCTCGGCCAGTCGTTCGTGGGCCCTTATGATGTGGCGGGCCGCCTCCTCCCGGCTCACGGTCGGGATGTCGATGGCCGTCAGCTTGGGCTCAGCTCCCGGTCCCAGGACCTCGGCGAAGGGATCGTCGGTCAACACGAAGTAGTCCGCCAGTCCCATGTTGCGGAGTCGGTCCTGGATCCACGGGGTGACGCAGTTCAGGACGATTCTCCCCTCGACGGCCCTGAGGGCACAGGCCAGGGCCACCAAGGCCCCTACGAAGGTCGAGTCCAGGTAGGAGCAGCTCTGGAAGTCCACCACCACCGTCCGCGCCCCCTGTCCGACGGCCGCCAGCCCCCGCTCCTCCAGCACCGGTCCCAGGCCGTAGTCCCCCCGACCGGCAACCCGGGCGAACAGGCTGTTTCCTTCTCGACCCAAGAACAAGGTGCTCGGTCGCATCGCTGGTCCGCCGCTTCCCACGCGGGAGCGCGGGTGTCACCCCTCAGTACTCCCGCCGGGCGTATCTTCGCCAGTTCTTCTCCAGCGCATCGTACCCCCAACCGTAGGCCTGGACAAGGGCCTCCTTCTGGGGCTGACCTTCTTTCATCAGTCGGACGAAGCGCACGTAGCGCTTGCTGTCGGCGGCCAGCATCATCTCGGTCATGGCCAGGGCCTGGGCGTAGCCCTCGGTGTCGGCTCCGCCCCGGGGCATCAGGCCCTCGGTGGCGAACAGGATGGGGTAGCCTTCCCCGCGCCCGGCCAGTGTGCGGGCCACCTGCCGCAGGGCCTTCACCTGTGGGTCGTCGGTGTCGGCCATCGCCTGCATGTGCACGGCCGTCCCCTCGTGAAGCCAGAGGGGTGTACGACCCGGTCGCTTCCAGAAGTACAGGAAGGCGTGGGTGGTCTCGTGCACCAGGACTGGCTGAAGTCGCCCCAGGCTGTCTTCCTCCTCGGGCAGTGGCACCACCACCGACGCCGTCAACCCGCCGGAGACCGCGTCTGGCTCGGGGTGAAAGTAACCCCCGGCGAAGACGGCGCTGGGCTGTTCGTGCAGCTTGAGGGCGTACTTCAGGTAATCGGCCCGTCGGGCTAATACGACCACCACCAACTTCCCGTCCCACATCCGTTCCTGGTTTCGGCTGGCCAGGAAGATGCGGTCCAGGTGACGGTAGAGGGCCTGCAGTGAGCCCATCACCTGCCGGCGCTGCCCCTGCGAGAGGTCGCTCAGGAAGATAAAGTGGTCGTCTTCCAGGAGCTGCACGGGGTGACCGACGGCCTCGCTGGCCACCTCCGCCAGGCCCCGCTGGCGGGCCAGCAGTGCAGCGGTCTCTGCCGGGGAGAGCGCCGGGGGAACTTCATCCGGCCCGGCCAGGGCTCGACGCACGTCCTCGGCGGTCTGCTGCTCTGGCGGCTGGGACTCATCCGGACGCCTGGGAAGGTCCTGAGCCGGGAGCCCCCCGGAAAGCAGGGCCAGCACCAGCACCAGAGACGCACACTTCACGACACCACACCTTCAGCCCGAAGCGGGGTGGTTCAATTCCACCACCTGGAGGTGGCGGCTGTGTCGCCGGGCGCTCTCCAGGTGACGGGGCCAGATGCGCAGGGTCATCTCCACCTGCTCATCCCGGTAGTGTCGGCTGAGGACCCGTCCGTGCTCGTTGAGGTAGGAGATGGCTCGACCGTCAGCGGCCGGCACCACCACCCGGGCGTCCACCATCTCCCGTTCCATCCGCTCACGGACGGCCTCCCGCAGAGCTTCCACCCCTCCACCTCGAAGGGCGCTCAGGCAGACGTGCTCCGGGAACTCCCCCCGGAGCGCCAGCAGCTCGGCCCGCAGTGCATCGCGATCGGGCCCTGGCCGCTCCGTCGGGGCGTCTTCCTCCAGCAGGTCCATCTTGTTGAAGACGGTCAGGGCGGGCGTGTCCTCACAGCCGATGTCCTTGAGCACTCCCAGCACCGCGCGCATCTCGACGGCTGCGTCGGGATGGCTGGCGTCCACCAGGTGGAGCAGCAGGTCGGCCTGACGGGCCTCCTCCAGGGTGGCCCGGAAGGAGGCGATGAGGTGGTGGGGGATGTCCTTGACGAACCCCACGGTGTCACTGAGCAGCACCTGCTGATGGTCGCCCAGGTGCCAGGCCCGGGTGCGGGTGTCCAGGGTGGCGAAGAGCTGGTCGGCCACCTTGACCCCGGCGTCGGTGAGGGCGTTCATCAGGGTGGACTTGCCGGCGTTGGTGTAGCCCACCAGACAGATGGTGTAGTGGTCGCTTCGGTCGGCGACCTCCCGCTCCTTGCGCTGCTGGATAAGACTGAGTCGACGGCGGAGGTCGGTGACCCGTCGGCGGACCAGCCGCCGGTCCACCTCAAGCTGGCGCTCCCCCGGTCCCCGGGTGCCCATGCCCCCGGCCGGCCCCACGCCCCCCTCCAGCCTCGACAGGTGACTCCACATACGGGTGAGCCGAGGGTAGGTGTACTCCAGTTGGGCCAGCTCCACCTGGAGCCGAGCCTCCTTGGTGCGGGCGTGGGCGGCGAAGATGTCCAGGATGAGTTCACTGCGGTCGATGGTCTTGCAGTCGACCACGCTTTCGAGATTGCGTATCTGGGAGGGGCTGAGGTCGTTGTCGCAGATGAGACACTCGATGTTGTGGGCCTTGACCAGGCCAGCCAGCTCCTGGGCTTTTCCCCGGCCCACGTAGCAGGCGGGGTCCACCGCCGCACGTCTCTGGACCACCCGGAGCACGACGACGGCGCCGGCCGTGTCGGCCAGGCTGGCCAGCTCGTCCAGAACGTGCTCCTCGTCCAGACCGGCCTGGGGGTGCACCACCCCCACCAGCAGGGCCCGCTCACGACGGACGGTCAGCTTCTCACGCTTGAGTTCAGACACAGGGACCTCCTGAAGCACGAAGCGAAATGACAGGGGTCAGGATGCCGGATTCGAGGCGTGACAAAAGCCTATCTGCTCTTCATCGCGGTTTGATCCTCCTTCTCACTGTAAGAATAGACCACGTCCCTTACCCTGTCAACCGGGAAAGCTCGTCGAAGGGCGGGCGCGGCAAACCTGAGTCATCCCCAGCCTTGGAGGAGTCTGCGGTGGGGCAGGGGGCGATCTTCCGCCCCCAACCCCAAGATGCACGGCAGCGGACAGACCCCGCCCGCCAGCGGGTCTGTCCCTACACAGCTTACGTCAGAGACGAATGTAGGGACAGCGCTTCAGCCCTGTCCGAAGGTCCGTAAGCAGTCTCCACGTCGCCCGTACGGGGCGGCAGGCGGTCAACCATAACCTTCAAGATAGTAAGGTCTTACGGGAACCGGGGATGAGTCAGGCGGGAAACTCCTTGACAGGTCCCCACACTCGCCCCTCTACTAAAAACCGACGGGATAGACAACAGGAGGAGACGTTGAGCAACGACGATCGAGACAGCGAAGGCAGCAAGCTGGTAGTGGTGGAGTCACCGGCCAAGGCCCGTACCATCGGCCGCATCCTGGGTCGCGACTTCCAGGTAGCCGCCAGCATGGGTCACGTGCGCGACCTGCCCCCCAAGGGCTTCGGGGTGGACCTGAAGGACGACTTCCGTCCCACCTACGAGGTCCTCTCCCGGCGGAAAAAGATCATCGGCTCGCTGAGGAAAAAGGCCAGCAAGGCCCCCGAGGTCTACCTGGCCACCGACCTGGACCGGGAGGGCGAGGCCATCGCCTGGCACCTCAAGGAAGCCCTGGAGCTTCCCGGTGAGAAGGTCCGTCGGGTCACCTTCCACGAGATCACCCGCGCGGCCATCCGCCAGGCCTTCGCCAGCCCCCGCCAACTCGACCTGGACAGGGTCAACGCCCAGCAGGCCCGCCGAATCCTCGACCGCATCGTAGGCTATCAGCTCAGCCCCCTGCTCTGGGACAAGATCCGTCCGGGCCTGAGCGCCGGTCGCGTGCAGTCTGTGGCCGTCCGCCTCATCGCCGAGCGGGAGCGGGAAATCCGCGACTTCGTTCCCGAGGAGTTCTGGAAGATTACCGTCGACCTCCGCACACCCCGAGGTGAGGACTTCCAGGCCCAGCTCACGACCCTGGCCGGCGAGAAGGTCCTGGTCGGTGAGAGGGCCCAGATCAAGAGCCAGGAGCAGGCCGAGGAGCTGGTGGCCGCCCTGAGGCGCTCCACGTTCACCGTCAGCGCCTTCCAGGAGAAGGAGCGCCAGGCCAACGCTCCGCCACCCTTCACCACCAGTCTGCTGCAGCAAGGGGCCTCCATCCAGCTTCGCTTCTCGACCAAACGGACGATGCGCCTGGCCCAGCAGCTCTACGAGGGTGTGGCCCTAAGTGAGGAAGGTCCCGCGGGCCTCATCACCTATATGCGCACCGACAGCTTCCACGTGGCCGACGGGGCCGTTCACCAGTGCCGGGAGACCATCGCCCGGGAGTTCGGCGCCGAGTTCGTCCCCGAGAAGCCTCGCTTCTACAAATCCCGTCCCGGGGCCCAGGCCGCCCACGAGGCCATCCGACCCACCGACCCCTCCCGCACCCCCGACCAGGTGCGCCGACACGTCGACAAACCCCTGGCCGACCTCTACGAGCTCATCTGGCGGCGCTTCCTGGCCAGTCAGATGGCCCCGGCCATCTGGCGGGACCGGAAGATGGAGGTGGCCGCCGACGCCGGTGAGGCCGGTCCGGCCACCTTCACCGCCGAGGGCAAGGCGCTGCTCTTTGCCGGCTACCTGCGGGCCATGACCAGGAAGGAGAAGGAGACCGCGCTCCCCGTGGTCGCCCAGGGCGCTGAGCTCGAGCTGGTCGAGCTCCAGCCCACCCAGCACTTCACCGAACCCCCGCGCCGTTACAGCGAAGCCTCACTGGTGAGGGAGCTGGAGCGTCAGGGCATCGGCCGACCCTCCACCTACGCACCCATCATCTCCACCATCCAGGACCGGGGCTACGTGGAGCTTGCCAAGCGCCGCTTCCACGCCACCGAACTGGGCGAGCTGGTCACCACGAAGCTGGTGGCCCACTTCCCCGACATCATCAACGTCGCCTTCACCAGGAAGATGGAGGAGGAACTGGACAAGGTGGAGGAAGGCGAGCTGGACTGGGTGCAGGCCCTCAGGGACTTCAACACCCCCTTCCAGGCCGACCTGGCCAAGGCCAAGGAGGAGATGCAGGCCGTCGGCGACGAGGTGGCCGAGGGGGTGGTGTGCGAGTTGTGTGGCTCACCCATGGTCTACAAGCTCTCCCGGGGACAGCGCTTCCTGGGCTGTCAGCGCTATCCCGACTGCAAGTTCACTATGCCCGTGGACAAATCCGGCAAGCCCATCGTCCTGGCCGAAGAGGTCCTCTGCGACCTCTGTGGGGGCAGGATGCGTCCCAAGAGCGGCCGCCGGGGCGTGTTTCTGGCCTGCGAGAACTACCCCGAGTGCAAGAACACCCGGCCCCTGCCCGAGGAGGAGGCCAGGCGAAAGCAGCTCCTGGAGAAGCTCACGGCCGACGGGCGCCTGCCCCGCTGTGAGAAGTGCGGGGAGCCGATGGACCTGAAGATGGGTCCGCGCGGGCCCTTCCTGGGGTGCAGCGCCTACCCCAAGTGCAAGTCCACGATGAGCATCAAGAAGGTCGAGCAGAAGCGGAAGGAAGCCCAGGGGGATGGCGCTCCCGAACCGGAGCACGGCGTCTGTCCCGAGTGTGGAGAGCCTCTGGTCGAGCGCACGGGCCCCCGGGGCAAGTTCCTGGGATGCAGTGGCTTCCCCGAATGCCGCTACACGAAAGACCCGCGCAAGGAACGAGCCCGGGAGCGGGCCAAGGAGAAGAAGTCGGCGCCCAAGGACAAGTCCAGCGACGAGGTGTGCGAGAAGTGCGGGAAACCCATGGTCGAGAAGACCGGTCGCTTCGGCAAGTTCCTGGCCTGCACCGGCTACCCCGAGTGCAGGAACACCCGTCCCCTGAAGGAAGGCAAGGGCAAGGGGAAGTCCGAGCCCCCGGCCGACAAACCCACCGACGAGACCTGCCCCGATTGCGGCCAGCCCCTGGCCCTCCGCCGGCGGGGGAGAGCCAAGTTCCTGGTCTGTACCGGCGAGGACTGCTCCTTCACCAAGCCCTTCCGCAAACCCCCAAGGGGCACGGGTGTGCCCTGTCCCGAGAAGGGCTGTGACGGCGAGTTAGTCGAGCGTCGCAGCCGACGGGGCAGATTCTTCGGCTGCTCCAACTACCCCCGCTGCCGATACACCGCCAGTGAGCTGCCCAGCGACGGGCCTGAGACGGACCCCGAAGAAGACGAGGAATGAGGGACGCCCTGAAAGACCCAGCTCCTTCGCCCGTCGGAAGTCCCCGCATCGAGCTCATCTGCCCGGGATGTCGGCACGTCCACGAGCACCCTGCCGAGGACCGCGGCCGAACCACCACATGCCCCGAGTGCGGGCAGGAGTTCCAGGCGACCGAGAACGTCCCCATCATCTACATCCCCTGGGAGGACCGGAAGCGTCTGGGCTGGTTCCGAGGTCTGTGGGAGACGGCCTGGACCAGTCTCATCGCCCCGCAAACCTTCTTCCGGCGAATGCCCATCGCCGGAGGCTGGCTGTCGCCTCTGACCTACGTGGCCATCGTGGGTGGACTGGCCCTGGCCGTTCGTGCGGTGATGGCCAGTGTGTTCCCGGGCACGGGCCCCGCGCCGGAGCTCGCGCCCGAGCAGATCGCTGCGGTCCGACGGGTCCAGATGCTCCTTCCACTGCTGGCTCCCGCGGGCGCGCTGCTCTTCACCGTGACCTTCGCTTCGGTGGTGCACCTGATGGTGCTGCTTCTGAAGGGGGTGGAACCCCGTCTGCAGACAACCGCCCGGGTGATCTGCTACGCATCGGCGGCCCAACTGCTGGTGGTGCTGCCGGTCGTGGGTGTGGTGTTGGGCGGCCTCTGGCTCATCGTGCTCACCGTGGTGGGTCTGCGGGAGGTCCAGGAGCTCTCCACCGGGAAGGCCATCCTGGCTGCCACCGCGCCCCTCCTGCTCCTCCTCATGCTCCTTATGGGTCCCCGCCGACCGCCCGCCCAGGGCTGAGCGAGCCAAGGTGTGCGCTGGGACGGGGCCCGCGGCCCGGACAGAAAGGGAGGCAGGTGTGAAGAAGCTCGGCCTCGCGGCACTGATGCTGGGCAGTTGCCTGGCGCTGTCGACCGCCCTCACGTCTGCGGAGGAGAAAACGATGACCTGGCCGCCGACCTCGACCCATTCCAAGATCGCTACCACCCTCGGGGGGTACCATTCCACCACCCGGGGCACCATCCGACTGGTGTTCCCGCACAAAGGCAAGTGGCT
>CAZIBA010000068.1:0-7984 GCA_964536795.1 uncultured Planctomycetota bacterium
GCTGGAGCTGCTCTTTGAGGGGCGGTTGGCGGTGGCCCTCATCACTGAGGAGATGCTGGGCCGTTACGGCCTGGGTCCCGAGGACACCCAGGAGTTCGCCGAGATCCCGCGCATGGTGAGCGGGGTGGAGGCCGGCGTGCTCCTACGGGAGCTTGCCGACGGGCAGGTGAAGGTGAGCCTGCGCAGTCGGGGTGCCGTGGACGTGAACGCGATGGCCGTCCGTCTGGGCGGTGGCGGCCACCACCACGCGGCCGGCAGCGTGGTGGCGGGAACGCTGTCTCAGGTCCGCGAGCGGGTGCTGGCCGTGGTGTCGGAGGCGCTGGCGAAGGCGGTGGAGCCCTCCGCCGGCGGGCTCACCGGTCCGGACGAGAGGGGGTGAGGCGGTATGACGACGGATTCGTTCGAGGAACTGGCCGGGGCGGTGGGTCGGCGACTTCGGATGCACCAGGGCTTCGGGGTGGAGCGGGTGCGGGTGCCCGGCCGGGCCGGTCGGTTGGCTGAGATCGAACGGCGGGTGAAGTGCTGTGAGCTCTGCGACCTCTGCCGCACCCGCACCAACGTGGTCCCCGGTGAAGGCAGTCCCGAGGCCCGGGTGGTCTTCGTCGGTGAGGCCCCGGGCCACGAGGAGGATACGCAGGGACGGCCCTTCGTCGGCCGGGCCGGGGCACTGCTCACCAAGATCATCGAGGAACCACGCGTGCTCGACATGCGTCGGGAGGACGTCTATATCGGCAATATCCTCAAGTGCCGACCGCCGGGCAACCGCAACCCCGACCCCTTCGAGGTCGCCCGCTGTCTCCCCTACCTCTACGCTCAACTGGACGTCATCGAGCCCGACGTGGTCTGCTGCCTGGGGGCCATCGCCGCCCAGACGCTGCTGGGGACCAAGGAGCCCATAGGGAAGCTGCGCGGACGGATGTTGGATTTCCGCGGTGGCAAGCTCATCGCCACCTACCACCCGGCCTACCTGCTCCGCAACCCCGGCCCCCAGGAGAAGCGCAAGGTCTGGGCCGACATGCTCATCGTCAAGGAGTACCTGAAGTCGCTCTGACGGCCGGGAGCCCGAAGGTTGCGGCTACGCCACCAGGGCCTCGGCCTCTTCCAGCTTCACCGCCACCCGCGTGCTCACGCCCGGCTCCTGCATGGTGATGCCGTAGATGACGTCGGCCTCGGCCATGGTGCGCTTGCAGTGGGTGATGACGATGAACTGACTCTCCTGCAGAAACTCCCGCAACACTCCCATGAACCGCTGCACGTTGGCTTCGTCCATGGCTGCGTCCACCTCGTCCAGCAGGCAGAAAGGACTGGGCTTGCTGCGGAAGATGGCGAAGAGGATGGCCACCGCGGTCAGGGTCTTCTCGCCACCGGACAGCAGAGAGATGGCCTTGGGCTCCTTGCCCGGGGGTTTGGCCACGATCTCGATCCCGCTTTCGAGCACGTCGTGCTCGTCGGCCAGGAAGATGTCGGCCCGACCGCCCCCGAAGAGCTTGCGGAAGAGCTCCTGGAAGTGGACGCGCACGGCGTTGAAGGTCTCCACAAAAAGCTCCCGGCAGCGACGGTTGATGCGGGCGATGACCCGTTCCAGGTCGGTCTTGCTCTTCTGAAGGTCGTCGCGCTGCTGACTGAGGAAGTCGGACCGCTCGGAGAGGGTCTCCTCCTCGCTGATGGCGTCCAGGTTGACGTTGCCCATGCGGGAAAGCTTCTGGCGGAGCTGGCTGACCTCCTCGGCCAGGGCGTCCCAGTCGCGCTCCTCGGCCAGCAGGGAGCTCAGGTGCTCGGCCAGGACCACCTGGTACTCCTCGAAGATGCGCTCGCTCAGGGCCTCCTGCTTGAGACGGAATTCGCTGTCGACCAACTCCAGCCGTTGGAGCTCGTCCTCCTCCCGGTCCAGCTCGGTCCGCACCTCCTTGGCCTCCTGGTTGTTCTGGGTGAGCTGTTGGCGGAGGTCCCGGCGACGGGCCTCCTGGGTGGAGAGCTCCTGCTCCAGGGTGGCAAGCTCCCGGCCGCTGTCGGCCAGGACCTGGCGGGTCCGGGACAGCTCCTCGCCGGCAGAGGATCGGCGCTGTCGGCAGATGTCCAGTTGGGTGGCCGTGAAGGCGTGCTCCTCCTCCCGTTCCCGCAGGGACTTCTTGAGGTTGGCCACGCTCAGCTCCAGTCCGGCGTACTGTTCCTCCACCTGGGCCAGGGCGACCTGGAGGTCGGTGGTCTCCCGGCTGAGGGCCTGGTCGTCGGCCTGGGCCTGCTGGAGCTCGTGGACGCGGCCGGACACGGCCTGCTCCAGGTCCCGTCGCTGGGCGGCGAGGGCCGTGATCTCCTCGGTCAGCTCGCGCTCCCTGCCGGCCAGCGTGGCGGCGAGGGAGGTCAGCTCCCCGAGCTCACTGGCGAGGACCTGGGCTTCCTGCCAGAGGTCGGCGCGGGTGGAGCGGAGCTGCTGGAGGGCCTGGCCGGACCGGCGGACGGCTTCCTCGGTCTGGACCAGTTCCTCGGACAAGGTGCGGCGGGAGGCCTCCAGCTCCCGCAGGCGGTCGGCCTGCTCGTCGAGAGCGGTCTGGGACAGTCGGATGGTCTGGGCCAGTGAGCGGAGCTCCTCTTTTAGTGCGGCGATCTGGCTGCGTCGAGAGACCAATCCGGCCCCGGTGCCTCCGGCCCCCAGGACCAGCCGACCGTCGGTCTCGAGAAGCTCCCCCTCCTGAGTGACCAGGCGCAGCGGATGGGGGAGCCGGCCCTGCAGCTCCAGTCCGGCCTCCAGGTCGCGGACCACCATGACGTCACCCAGCAGGGCATCCACGAGGGGACGGCAGGCCGCGTCGGTGGTGACCAGATCCGGGAGCCAGCCGACCACCCGTCCCCAGGCCAGCGGCTCGGGAAGCGAAGGCGAGGCCACGGCCCGGGCCCGGTCCAGGGGCAGGAACTGGACGCGCCCGTTCCCGTCCTCCTTTAGCAGGCGTCGACAGGCAAGGGCGTCGTCCAGGGTGGCGGTGACCACGGCCTGGGCGGCCGGACCCAGGGCGGCATCCACCGCGGCCGCGTACTCGGCCGGGGCGCTGAGAAGCTGGGCGACGATGCCGCGGAGGTCGGGAAGGGCCGCACCGTCGGCGGCCTGAGCCCGTTCGAGCAGCTTCCTGGTGCTCAGGTCGACGCCCTCCAAGGCGGCTTCCAGGTCGGTCAGCACGCGCAGGCGACCGCGCTTGCTGGCCTCCTCCCGGCGGGCCAGCTCCAGCTCCTCCTGGAGGCGACGGCGCTCCTCGTGGTCCTGGCCAAGCCGGCGGTCCAGACGCTGGGCCCGACCGTGGAGTTCGCCGACGCGCTCGCGGGCGCTGGCGGCCCGGCCGCTGAGCTCCTGCTCCCGGCCGGCGAGCTGGGCCAGCTCCTCGGTCAGTTCTTCCCTGCGCCGGCGGAGGCGGGCCTGATCCCGGGTCAGGCTGGCCCGTTCCCCGTCCAGGGCCTGACGGCGGTTCTCCCGCTGGCTCGCCTCCTGGGTGAGTTGAAGGATGGCGGCCCGCTGGGTGTGAAGCTCGCCCTCGAGCTTCCGCCGACGGATGGCCAGAAGGTTGCGGGCCTCCCGCTTGTGGGCCAGGTCGTTGCCCAAAGAGAGCAGGCGGTCGCGGAGTTCGGTCAGGCCCGCTTCGGACCGGGAGAGGTCTCCCCGCAGCCCGGCCGCGGCCTGGCTCAGACGCTCGAGCTGGCCGGTGAGGCCGGCCTCTTCGTGAGAGAGCTCCTGCAGACGCCGCTCGGTCAGGGTGATGGCCTGCTCGGCCCGGGAGACCTGGCTGCGCAGCTCCAGCGAGGTGGCCCGACCCCGAGCCAGGGACTCCTCCAGCTCCAGCAGGGCGGTCTCGGCGACCGACTGCTGGGCCTCCAGCTCGTGCAGGCGGCCGGCCAGGGTGAGGGCCTGGCGGCTGTGATCCTCGATGTTGCGGCGGAGGTCGGCCCGGCCGGCCTGGTAGTTGGAGAAATCACGAGCGGCCTGGGCCAGGTGGAGTTCCTGCAGGCGGTCGGCGTACTGACGGTAGCGGCGGGCCTTGGCCGCCTGGTACCTGATGGAACGGAGCTGACGCTGGACCTCGTCGATGACGTCTCCGAGGCGGAGGAGGTTCTGTTCGACCCGGGCCAGTTTGCTCTCAGCGGAGCGTCGACGGGCCTTGTACTTGCTGATGCCGGCGGCCTCCTCGAAGATGATGCGTCGGGCCACCGGGTTGGCCTGCAGGAGCTGGTCCACCCGTCCCTGTTCGATGACCGAGTAGGCGCCCACACCGATACCGGTGTTGAGGAAGAGCTCGCGAACGTCGCGCAGGCGGACGGGCTCGCCCCCCAGCAGGTACTCGCTGTTGCCGTCGCGGTAGAGGCGACGGGTGACCACCACCTCGTCGCTGTCGGTGGGCAGTCGGCGGTTGTGGTTGTCCAGGGCGAGGGTGGCCTCGGCGTAGCCCAGGGCGGGACGGGACTGAGAACCGGAGAAGACGAGGTCCAGCATCTCCGTACCGCGCAGGCTCTTGGCGCTCTGCTCGCCCAGGACCCACTTGATGGCGTCGACGACGTTGCTCTTGCCGCAGCCGTTGGGACCGACGATGGCGGTCAGCCCCGGCTCGAACTGGAACTCGGTCTTGCCGGCGAAAGACTTGAAGCCTGCCAGGCGCAGTTTCTTAAGCATTGCCCTCTCGTCCCCTCTCACTTCAGCCCATGGTGGTGGGAAGGGGTGCTATTCGTCCAGGAAGAGCACCTCCCCCGTTATAGCATCGGCACGAGAGAGCTTGAAGATGAGGTCCATTATGTCGTTGATGGTAACGTTGATGCTGTCCAGACCCCTGACCAGGTCGACCAGCTCCAGGGAACGGATGGGGAGCCTGTTGGGTTGACCGTAGACCCGGTAGTAGACGGTGACCTGCGTGTCGTCCACCGCCTCCAAGGCCAGGTCTCCCAACTGGGCTTGCTTGAAGGGGGGAAGAAGTGGCTGACTGTCACCGAAAAAGACGAGTCGACGGGGGCTGCGGGCCTTGATGACCAGGGCCGCTGGAGCGGAGGTCCGCACCCGGCTGACGCGGAAGTCCTCCCCCTGGGCGGTTTCGTGACTGGCGTAGGGGGCATCCTCCTGGGTTCGTTCCAGTCCGACCAGGGCCCGGTAGCGGACCTCCAGGTCACGGTCGGAGAGCAGCGTCTTCTGGTACTCGCGGACGTTGCTCTGGGTATAGAAGTTGAGGAAGCGGGCGGCCAGTCGGCGGTCGCTGTCGATGCTGCTGGTGTCGATGATGTGGGTGAGGGGTCCGATGCCGGCGGGCTCGCGCATCGCGGCCAGGGTGCAGGCAGCGGCCCGACGGACGGCCGGTTGGGAGCTGCGCAGGCACTGCTCCAGGGCCGGGACGGCTTCGGGACCCACGGCCTCGAGCTTCAGGGCCGCCTCCTCGGCCACTACGGGGTCGTCCCCGCGCAGGTCGCGGGTCAGGTCGTTGACGTAGGAGCTAAGCTGACGGCCGGGGACCAGGTCACAGCGGACCTCCTGGATCACCCGGGCGAAGCGCCGCCACTCGTCACGGTAGTAGTCGGGGACGACGACCCGCACGGCCTGACTGCCCAGGGCCAGGGCAGAGCCGGCAAAGTGCTCGCTCAGGACCATGGCGATCAGACGAGTGGAGTAGGCGCTGGGCTGACGGAGTCTCAGGCCCAGGAAGCCGGTGGCGTAGCAGGTGGCCCCGGCGGGCACGTAGGCCACGGTTTCCCTCACCGCTGTGGATTCGCCGAAAGCCAACCGGCCTGAACTCAGGGTGACCTTGCCCCTGGCTTCGGCCCAGGGGCCGCCGTACTTCATCGGTCCAAGCACCTGACGAAGGGGGGTGGCGATGAGGAGACCACCACGCAGACTCTTGGTGTTGCCCATCGCTTCCAGCCAGACGTCCAGGCGGTCGTTGGGTTGTGCCAGTGGGGGGACGAAAGTGGCCACGGAGACGGGAGCACTGTCCCGGGAGCTGACGATCGTCGAGGCCCTCCCGCCGGACTCGCTCACGATGCCACTGACGTAGCAGCGCTTGAGCAGCTCGTTCCACAGCTTCACGTCGGTCTCGATCTGCACGTCGCGGACCTCGCTGGCGTCGGTGCCGTTCTCACCCAGACCGACTACCAGGGAGCACCAGCCGGCGGCGGCCGGTTCCATCCCCACCAGCTTGGCCGCCGAGCCGATCCGACCCACGGAGCCTTCCCGTCTCAGCACGGCCAACTGCTGTTGCGTGTCCAGCAGGGACAGCTCGGTCTCCACGTCCCTGGGGGTCACCCCGGCGGACTCACAGCCCCAGAGCAGGAGGGCCAGAAGCCCGAAGCTCCAGCACCATCTCATGAGCAGCCTCCTTTCTCAGACGTCAGTGCGTTGCAGTTGATCTCGGGCGGGTCACTGTCGGCCACGACCACGGGCAGGCCGTGGCCGCAGCCGGGGCAGTGGGCCCGCGGACGGAGGTGAGTCGTTATCTGGTAGCCCGTCCGCTCGATGACGGCGGCCCCACAGTTGGGGCAGTAGGTGGTGCTGCCGTCGGTCGTGCGTACGTTGCCCAGGTAGACGTAGTGGAGCCGCTGGCGGAATATCTCAGCGGCCCGCTGGAGGGTGGTCAGCGGGGTAGGCGGCGCCTGGAGCCGGTAGCAGGGGTGATAGGCGGAGAGGTGGGCCGGTGTGTCGGCTCCCAGCTCGGTGGCCACCCAGTCGGCCAGACGACCGAACTGGTCGTCTGAGTCGTTGTGTCCGGGGATGACCAGGTGGGTGACCTCCACCAGGGCGGACCGGGCGGCCAGCTTGGTCGCTTCCAGGACGGGCTCCAGCCGGCCACCACAGAGCTTCAGGTAGAACTCGTTGTCCATGCTCTTGAGGTCGACGTTTAGGGCGTCGACGTAAGGCAGGAGCTCCCGCAGGGGCTCCGGGTTCCAGTAGCCGTTGGTCACCAGGACGTTCTTCAGTCCGGCTTGGCGGGCCAGGACGGCCGTATCGAAGACGTACTCGAACCAGATGCTGGGTTCGTTGTAGGTGTAGGCGATGCCGATGGAACCGCTGGCCTGGGCCTGGCGGACGGCCTCCTCGCTGGAAAAAGACCTGGTGGGTGCCTGCTCCTGGGAGATCTGCCAGTTCTGGCAGAAGAGGCAGGAGAAGTTGCAGCCCAGCGTGCCCAGTGAGAGGATGCCGGAGCCGGGGTAGAAGTGGTACAGGGGTTTCTTCTCGATGGGGTCCACGGCCACCGAGGTGACCCGACCGTAGTTCAGGCTGACGAGCGTGCCACCCTCGTTCTTCCGCACCCGGCAGAGGCCCACCTCGGCGGGACGGATGCGACAGCCGTGCGGGCATAGCCGACAGCGCACCGCCCCATCGGCCAACTGCTCGTAGTAGCGAGCTTCGTGAGCCACGGCCTGCCCTCCGCCCCTCGCCGAACCGCCTGTCCGGAAGCTCCGGGCATTGTACTGGGTGGGCCGGGGGCTGCAAAGGGATTTTGCCCCCGAGGCCGCTGGGAAAGGGTAACGACTCAGGGGACGGGGTAGGGGACCAGGGCCTCGCGTCCGCGCACCCAGGTCTGGGGTACGAACGCGCGACAGCGTTCGGCCAGCTTCAGCAGCTCCTCTTCGGGGTAGGGGGTCACGTCGTTGGTGTCCGGGTCCAGGCAGTTGCCCGGCTGGAACTGCTGGAGGACGAGGAGGGGGGCGCCGGCCACGTCGGCGGCCAGGTCGAGGACGTCCCCGGGTGCCAGCACGGTCGGACAGACGGTGGTGCGAAGCTCGTACTGGCCGTCCCAGTCGGCCAGCAGCGCCAGGCTGCGACGAACGGAACCCACGTCAAACTCGGGCCGGCCCGTCGCCTTGCGGTAACGGGCATCCAGCGGGGCCTTGACGTCCAGGGCCACCGCCTCCACGAGGTCGCGGTTCAGCAGCTCCTGGAGCACGTCCGGGTGGCTGCCGTTGGTGTCCAACTTGACGGGGAAGCCGGCCTCCTTCAGCCGACCCAGCAGGTCGGGCAGCCCTG
>CAZIBA010000069.1:0-1312 GCA_964536795.1 uncultured Planctomycetota bacterium
GCTCACCCTTCCCGTCCCGCTCCACCTGCAGGGCGTCGGGCTTTCGGCCCAGGAGGGTGCGCAGTTCCATCGGTTCCCGCAGGGGGTCGATGGACGGGTTGGTCACCTGGGAGGCGTTGAGCAGCAGCCGATCCCAGTAGGAGGGCAGGTCGGTATCGCAGCCCATCCCGGTGAGCAGGATGCCCCCGGTCTCGGCCTGCTTGTAGATGTTGCCCAGGTGGCCGGGGGTCCAGTGGGCGTTGAGCTTGAACTCCATCGGCTGGCGCTTCACGGTCAGCGCCCCCGTGGGACAGAGCCGGACGCAGCGCTGACAGCCCACGCAGCGGGAACTCTCGGTGTAGACGGCGTCGTCCTCGGCGTCGTAGACGTGGGAGTCGTTGGCGCACTGGCGCACGCACACCTGGCAGGCGATGCATCGGCTGTCGTCGCGTTCGATGAGGAACTCGGCAGCGGTCAGGGGGAGGGCCACGCCACCACCTCCTCGGGCTGCTCCAGTTCCACCAACACCGGCTGGCCACCCCTCGGCATCCACACCTCCTCCAGGTCCCGGGCCACCAGGCGGATGGCCGACTCCTCGCTGGCCACAAAGGTCACGTCATCAACCCACCCGGCCACCAGCGGACGCAGCTTGATGCGGTCGACGAGGGCCATCATCCCGAAGCTACCTCCCACCACCACGGAGAAGGGGCCGTTGACCAGGGCGCTGGCGTAGACGGTGCGCAGGGCCCGGGCCACTTCGCGCTCCGGCTCGGGCATCCGCTCGATCTGACTCCAGAGGGGAGCGGCGACCACCTGGGCCGCCTCCCGGAGACTCAGGCCGTGACGGCGCACCAGCAGGTCGAAGAGGTAGGTGAGCACCTCGGTGTCCGTCTGAAGGCAGGAGACGTATCCGAAGTTCTCCAGGTAGCGCCTGTTGATGCCGTAGGAGGATATCTCACCGTTGTGCACAACCGACCAGTCAAGGATGCCGAAGGGATGAGCGCCCCCCCACCAGGCCACCGAGTTGGTGGGAAAGCGCCCGTGGACGGTCCAGCACCACCCCTCGTACTCCTCCAGCCGGTAGAACCGACCGATGTCCTCCGGGAAGCCCACGCCCTTGAAGATGCCCATGTTCTTCCCGCTGGAGGCGACGAAGGCCCCGGGGATGCTGGAGTTGACGTGCATTACCAGCTCCACCATGCGGTCGTCGTCACTGCGGCCGTCGCCGTCTTCTGTGGGTGAGAACCCGCCATAGCCGAAGGCTCCGTCGGGTGAGAACCCGCCATAGCCAAAGGCTCCGGCGGGTGAGAACCCGCCATAGCCAAAGGCTCCG
>CAZIBA010000069.1:1412-7980 GCA_964536795.1 uncultured Planctomycetota bacterium
CCCGCCATAGCCAAAGGCTCCGGCGGGTGAGAACCCGCCATAGCCAAAGGCTCCGGCGGGTTGGGGCAGGGCGAAATAGCGCCAGAGGAGAGGTCCGCGGGGCACTTCAGGGACGGGTCTCGTGGGGATTGGCTCACTCTCGGAAAGCGTGAGGTGACGGCCCAGGTGCTCTTCGGTAAGGTGGCGGGCCTCCTCGTCCTCGTACATCAGGTGGAGGGCGTACTCGTCGGCGTGGTCGGGGTATATGCCGTAGGCAGCGAAACCCCCGCCCAGACCGTTGGCCCGCTCACGCATCGAGCTGATGGCCCGCATGGCCGTCTCACCGCTGAGCCGACGGCGTTGCCGACTGATGAGCCCGAAGATGGAGCAGCCGTTGATGTCGCGGGGGAGGGGACCTCGCACGTCGTCCTTGCTCCTGTCTTGAGGAGGCCCGGTCTGCGGAGCCCGGGCGAGGGTCTTTGCCAGCAAGTGAGTTGACTGTCAGGCCGAGCACCTCTGTGCCCGGAGGTGTGGGACTGTCCCGGCGCAGAACAAGGGAGCCGGCGGAGCCCGCCCGCTCGGTGCTTCCAGGCGGGCTCCAGTCACCCCGTCATAGCCGGCTACCTGTCACCCGAGGTCAGGTCGTGGACGATCGGCCCACACAGACCTTAGACCTCGACAATCGTAACTGCGAAGGGCGTACCAAGACCAACGTGCGGGCCACCATCCTTCCTAAGGGCTTTTTCTCAAAGGGATTAGGTCCATCAGGTCGTGCAGGACATTCCACCGCCAGACAAGAACGGGGCGGACAATTTTGTTCTTTGCTCCGGCAGAATGACAATTGTGTCCGTTCTTATGGACTCGGTAGCAGGATCTATGTGCAGACTCACTGGCTGAGGTAGGGGGGTCTTGTGGTCGCCGACTGACCACCAGCGGGCTCCTACGCTTGAGCGTTCTCGCCCGTCACAGGCCCCGGTAGCGAAGGCGCCCCGGCTGCGTTCCCTGTCTCACTGGGCTCCGGGTCTCGGTCGGGGTGGTATCGGTCCGAGTGCTGCCGGGGCTGAAAGTTGGCTGAGTCGTCGGCGTGTTGCGCTATAATGTTCTGACGTTCTGAGTCAGGGGAGCGACGGGTATCCCCGTGTCGTACCGTGGGCGTGCAGACCCCTGGGCGGTGTTTCGGCCTGGCGAGGGGGCCCGTCGAGGTCGTGGCTGTGGCGGTTGGGGAGTACGGGTCTCGTCTTGACCGTCGGGTGAGTCGGCGACGAGCTCCTCTCGGGTCCTACGGATCCGGTGGACAGCCCGTGCGTACACCCGAGACCCGTACGGGACGGAAGGGAATGGGGCATGGCGATCCTGCGGAAGTTCGCCACCAAGCTGGTGGTGGCGGCCCTGATCGTCTCGGCTGTCCCGCTGGTGGTCGTGGGCGTCTATGCGTACAGCCGGATCTCGCGGTCGCTGGAGGCGGGAGCGCTGGAGGTGGCTTCCGGCCGGATCTCGCGGGCGGCCAGCAATGCACGGTTCGTGTTGGCCCGGGTTGACAGGGACGCGCTGTTCCTCACTGAGCTGGTGTCGCTCCATCGGCTGGTGGAAGCCCGGGCGACCGAAGAGCCTGAACTGGACCGTGACCTGCTGAGTTTCCTGGCGCCCAGGCCTCTCTATCGTGAGGTCAGCTATGTGGATGAAGCCGGTCACAATTTCATCCGGGTGGATTGGCAGGGACACGTGGTCTGGGCCGGTCGGGGTGAAGAATACGAGGAGAAGGAGACCTTCGCTCGAACGGTCCTGCTGGAGCCAGGGCAGGTGTGGACCTCCGCTGTCTTTTTCGACGGCCACGAGGGCGAGTCGGGGCCGGACGGTGCGAAAGTCATGCGCTGGAGCGCTCCGGTGTTCGATTCCCGGGGACGAAGGCGGGGTATAATTGTCCTGACCGTGGTTGCCGAGGAGATACTCCAGCGGGCCGTCGACGCCTTGAGGGGGGAAGGCGTGGCCAGTTTCGTGGCCGATGAGTGGGGTCACTACCTCTACCATTCCTCTCCGGAGAAGCGCTGGAGTCCGGGGGCGGCGACTGGGCTGGACACCTTGGCGGGGGATTTTCCGGAGTTCGCCGGGCGACTGCCCCCGACGCGACCGGCGGTGCGTTCGTTGGTAGGGGGGAAAGAGATTCTGGTTGTGGGTGGTCTCCGCTTCGGTGGGCCTGCGGCGGAGCACTTCTGGACGGTCGGGCAGGTCTATCGCCGGGCCACAGTTTTTCGTCCGGTAGATGCGTTCCGTGTCACCTTCCTGCTCCTGCTGTCGGCAACGGTGGTGGTGGCGGGGTCTGTGGCCGCGGCCTTGGCCCACCATCTGACCGAGCCCATTCGTGAGCTGCAGGGCGGGTTACGGCGCATCGGGTCCGGTGAGCTGGACTGCCGGGTTTCGGAGAGGTGGGGTGATGAGTTCGGGGATCTGGCCCGTGCCTTCAACAGCATGTCGAACCAGCTCAAGCAGTACGTGGGGGACCTGGAGAAGACCACCGCGGCCCGGGCCCGGACGGAAGCGGAGCTGAGAACGGCGCGGGACATTCAGCAGATGCTTCTCCCCCACAAGTTTCCGCCCTTTCCCCACCTTCCTGGGGTGGACGTCTACGCCCGGAACCTCTCCGCCTCGGAGGTAGGTGGAGACTTCTACGACTTCTTCTCGGTGGGTGAAAACGTGGTGGCGGTGACCTTGGGTGATGTGTCGGGCAAGGGAGTGCCAGCGGCGCTGCTCATGATCATGGCCACGACACTGCTCCGTACTTTTGCGCTGAGGAGCGAATCTCCCAGCGAGATCCTCCGGGACACCGACCGCGCCCTCCTGGAACGCACCTCGCGGGGCATGTTCGTCACCACCTTTTTCGCCCTCTACCGCAGCACGACGCGCGAGCTGCTCTATGCCAATGCCGGTCACCCCGCCCCTCTGCTGGTCACCTCCGAGGGGACGGTGGAGGCGCTCACGGGGGCCGATCTTCCCCTGGGCGTCGATGAGAGCTTTCACCCCGAGGAGAGTGCCGCTCAACTCAACCGCGGGGACAGGATGCTCTTGTACTCCGACGGGCTGGCTGAAGCCCGGGACCGGCGGGGAGTCCTCTTCGGCTCTGACCGGATCACAGAGCTTCTTTGTCGTCACGCCGGCCTGCCTGCCAAAGACCTCTGCGAGAGGGTCATTCAGGCAGTCGTTGAGTACCAAGCCGGCGAGCCCCAGTTCGATGACCTGACGGTATTGGTTCTGGAAGTGAGGTAGCTTGGAAGGTCCCCTTCGTCTTTTCCCGGCAGCTACCGGCGGAGGCCCGGCCACGGCCCGCGGTGCTGCTGGGAGTGCTCTGGGAGCGCCGGAGCGACCCTCTGCCGAAGCGCCTACGTCCGGAACGTCCTGCTCTCGAGGCCCAGCTTGTGGGCCTGATAGCCGAGGATGCGCGGGGTGATGCCCAGGAGTCTTGCCGCCTTTGCCTTGACCCCTCGAGAGGCCCGGAGGGCCTCTACGATGAGCTCACGCTTGTAGGCGTCCACAAGGGCATCGAAGTCGCCCCGGAGTCCGGTGTCGGTGGAGGAGGCGGACTGGAGTGAGGGGGGCAGATGGTGGGCGCGGATGACGCCCTCCTCGGCGAGCAGCAGGGCTCGCTGGATCACGTTTTCCAGCTCCCGGACGTTGCCGGGCCAGTGGTAGCTCATCATCAGGTCGATGGCCGGTGTGGTGATGCGTTTGACGGGTTTGCCCAGTTGCTGACCGTACTTCTCCAGGAAATGGTCGGCCAGGAGCATCAGGTCGCTCTTCCGGTCCCGCAGTGGTGGGAGGAAGATGGGGAAGACGTTCAGCCGATAGAGCAGGTCCTGACGGAACCGTCCTTCAGTCAGCGCTCGTTCCAGGTCGGTGTTGGTGGCGGCCAGGATGCGCACGTCCACGGAGAGGGTCTTCGTCCCACCGATGCGCTCGAAGGTCTTGTCCTGAAGGACGCGCAGCAGCTTGGCCTGGACGGTGGGGGTGAGCTCACCCACCTCGTCCAGGAATATGGTGCCACCGTCGGCCAGCTCGAACCTACCGACCTTGCGCTCGACGGCCCCCGTGAAGGCCCCCTTCTCGTGACCGAAGAGCTCGCTTTCCAGCAAGGTCTCAGGGAGAGCTGCGCAGTGCACCTTGAGGAGCTGTCCCCCGGCCCGGGGACTGGCGAAGTGGATGGCGTCGGCCACCAGTTCCTTGCCGGTGCCCGTCTCCCCACGGATGAGGACGGCCAAGTCGCTTGCCGCTACCTGGTAGATGAGCTCGTAGACCGCCTGCATGGGACGGGACGTGCCCACGATGTTCGCCGGCCCCCGCCGCTCGCGCAGCTCATCGAGCAGACGAACGTTCTCGCGACGCAGGTGCTCCTGCTCCCGGCGGGCCCGCCGCCGGGAGGCCACCGCCTGGGCGATCATGGCGGCGATGACCGAGAGCACCCGGACGTCGTTGGCCAGGGCCTCAGTCGAGCGAGCGGCCTGGTCGTCCTCGGTGAGCTTGTCGGCGCTCAGGGTGCCGATGGTCTCGCCCTTGAGTTTGACGGGGACACAGATGAAGGATATCCGGGCGGGGTCCAGTTCACTGCGGGCCCGGGTCCGGTCCAGGAAGAGGGGTTCCTCGTCGATACGGGGCACCACCACCGGCTCTCCCGTCTGGACCACCTTGCCGGTGATGCCCTCACCGACACGGTACCGGCCCCGCTCCATCTCCGCAGGCGAGAGGCCGTGGGCCAGCTCGATGGCTACCTCGTCACCCTCGTCGGCAAGAAGAGTGATGGTCCCACGCTGCATCCCTGCGTTCTGGGCCAGCGAGGCCAGCACCGACTTGAGGGCCTCTTCGAAGTTCGATGAGGTGCCCAAGAGTCGGCTGACTTCATAGAGGAGGGCCACCTCTTCTGCTGATCGCTGCATCGGCTCGCTCGCTCGGTGAGTGGTTGCCGGGGATTACTGGAGTGTATCCCCGGTCGGTAGCTCTTTCGTCGCCGTCCGCTTACCCAGTATGCTACAAAATTGTCATTCCGGCAAGCGCGAAAACAGCGACTTCCCGACAGGTGAACGACCCGTCCGTGGGCGTGGCCGCCTTGGCGCGGGAGGGACAAGGGGCTTAAGCCCCTTGCCTGTCGCTGCAGTCGTTGCCTGGCAGGTGTGCCACGGCCGGACTTGCCCGGCCGTGCAGGAGGAAAGAGTGCCACCTGCTGCGTCGCCCGTCGGCCAGCGGGCCCGGTTCCCTCCACAGAAGTTACGTGCACCCACTAAGACCTTCTCCGCATTCCACTCTGGACGGGGATACGGCGGGTGAGTATGCTGCACACCTTGTGAAGAGAGGCTGCCCGTTTCCCTGGCAGAGGAGAGCCCGTTGAGCACGAAACACCTCGGAGTGCTGCTCGTTTCGGTAGTTGCGTGCAGCGTACTGCAAGCCGCTCAGAACGCGTCCCAGCCCGGCGAACTGAGCCTCGACCCGCCCACCGTCCACTGCCTGAGCGTGCAGTGGCCCATCGCTGGTGACGCCAACGGGAACGCGACCGTCACTTTCGAATACCGCAGGGCGGCCCAGGAGAGCTGGCAGCAGGGGCTCACCCTGTTCCGCTGCGAGACTGGTGCCCTCCAGAAGAAGCCCCCCCAGGGGACCACCCTCTTTGCCGGCAGCATATTCGACCTGGAGCCCGAGGCGGCCTACGAGCTTCGCCTCACCCTCACCGACCCCGACGGCGGCGACACCCAACGCATCCTCCAGGCCAGCACCCGTGGTGAGCCCCGGGCCCCGGAGCCCGGCCGGGTCCTTCACGTGGTCCCGGGTGGGGGAGGTGGCCGGGGGACCAGCTCCGACCCCTTCCGTGGGTTGGCCGCTGCCGACGGGGCTGCGCAGCCCGGCGACCTGTTCCTGGTGCACAAAGGTGTTTACCCGGCTCCCTTTGAGGTAACCAAGAGCGGTACGGCCGAGCGGCCCATCATCTGGCGGGGGGCCGGCGACGGTGAGGCCATCGTCGAGGGACAACTTCGGGAAGGCAGGCGGCCCGGCCGGGGCATCAGCGCCGTCGGCGTCCACGACGTGTGGTTCGAGAAGCTCACGATCCGTGGGCCCAACTACGGCATCGTGGCCCACGAGTCCCAGCGCATCGTGGTCCGCCGATGCCACATCCACCAGGTGGAGTACGGGTTCACCGGAACCAGAAACGAGCCCGTGACCACCGACTTCTTCCTCTCCGACAACGTGGTGGAGGGACCCTCGACGTGGCCGCGGACCAAGCGGATAGAGAACGCCCGGGGCTTTCAGGTCTCCGGCCTGGGTCACGTGGTCTGCTACAACCGCATCCGGGGCTTCGCCGACGGGGTCGACACCTTCGGCTCGCCCGAGTGCTCGGCCATCGACATCTACGGCAACGAAATCTCGGAGATGACCGACGACGGCATCGAGACCGACTACAGCCAACAGAACGTCCGCTGCTTCCGCAACCGCATGACCAACTGCTTCCAGGGGATCACCACCCAACCCATCTTCGGCGGGCCCGTCTACATCTTCCGCAACGCCATGTACAACCTCGAGCTGGAGACCTTCAAGATGCACAACGGCCCGTCGG
>CAZIBA010000070.1:0-7964 GCA_964536795.1 uncultured Planctomycetota bacterium
CCTTCAGAGCTTCTTTCATCCACCACTGCTGGTACTGCCTGGCTTCGTCTTGGCTGGCCTGCTCATAGTAGGTGCGCAGCCTGTCGGAGTCCATTGAAATCACCGTTGTCCCCAGTGGTTCCACGGTATCTTCATCATCGCGGGACCTGTCACGATCGGCAACTACAAGAATCCTTGCCTCTCTCAGTCTGCGCATTACGTCAAAAAGTCGCACCGCATCCACGACGTCACGGAAGTCGGAAGAGGCAACAGTCACGACCGGCAGCTTTTCCTTCTGGACCACAGAGTGAGCCGACAAGATGCCCCCAGAGCCCGCATACAGGTCATCAGCTATCACGACCGGATGCGCCTTGCGTGCGAAGACCTGTTCGATCTTCGTCCACATCGCGGTCATGAAGACCAAGAATCCGTCACACCGTGGGGTCTCCTCTGCGACGAGCTGCTCGGCTTCTTGGGTGGACTGGAGGATACTTGCTGAGAACTCCACCTCGGGCAGATGATCTCGGAACTTTGCCAGGACTTCCTCGGATTTCCTCTCCACGTCATAGTCGATGTAAGGCCAGGAAGGGCGACCCGGCCTGTTTGCCGGAAAGACGACTTTTACACGCGTTTTCATCTTGGAGTCCTTTCTCCGCCTTGCAGCCTGTGTTTCTGGGCATCAAACCTTGGGGATGCCTCCCGAGGCGCCGACGGCCTTGCGCTCCAGACCTTCAGAGGAGCTGAACTTCCATTCCCAGCGGCTTGCCAGCTTCCTCGGGCGTTCCGAGCCAGCGCGCCAACGCCATCCAGACATGCTGGGATGCCACCACCTCCTCGGGCACGCGGCCGATGTCTCCATCTACCGAAACGTCCAGAATTACCCGACAACCCCTCGCTGCAGGTTCGGTACCTCTCTGTATCATACTTCGGCAAGCTGGATATACATCATGCGCCCGAACGGAGAAGCTGCACAAAAACGGGCTTTACCAGCGCCTTTACACGCACTGCTGGGTGCTTTGCCATTCTTACCCCTACCTGCAGACCAAAGCAACGCGGGTTCACTGTGTCCGCGTGCTGCTGTCAAGGATGAACCGATGTTCCGATGGCCAGCATCGCTTCCAGCGACCTCCGCGCTTTATCCTGAATCTCCTTCGGGACTCTGACGACGTGTTTCATGTCCCGGAGGGCGGTCCGGATTCTCTCCAGAGTGATCATTTTCATCGTGGGACACGTAAAGTGGTCCGTGGCGGGGTAGAACTTCTTGTCCGGGTATTGCTTCTGCAAGCGGTAGACCATGCCGCTTTCCGTACCCACGACGAATTCATCCCCGCCTGATTGTCCCGCGTAGTGCAGCATTCCCGACGTGCCGGCAACCTTATCGACTGCCCCGAGCACTTCCGGAGAGCACTCCGGATGCGCCATGAGCGCAGCTTTCGGATATGCCTTCCGGCAGCGCGCCACATCCGCCGGGGAAAGGGTGAGATGAGTGGGGCACCATCCGTCCCACAGAATCACCTCTTTATCCGTCTGTTCGGCTGCATAGCGGCCAAGGTTACTGTCGGGAACGAACAATACGGGCCTCTTTGCTTGAATGGAATTGACCACCTCCACTGCGTTAGCAGATGTGCAGCAGATATCGCTTTCGGCCTTTACCGCAGCGGAGGTGTTTACGTAAGCCACTACCACCGCATCGGGATGATCTTCTCGTTTCCGCCGGAGCTGCTCGGCCGTTGCCATATCTGCCAGCGGGCAGCCCGCTTCCCGGACGGGCAGAAGAACCGTCTTATGAGGTGAAAGCATCGCCGCGGTTTCGGCCATAAACTGCACGCCACAAAAAACGATGACCTTCGCATCTGTCCTTGCGGCGGTCCGGCTCAGGTCCAGCGAGTCGCCCAGGTAATCGGCCACGTCCTGGACCTCGGGACGCTGGTAATTGTGGGCAAGGATGACGGCTTCTCGTTCCTTCTTGAGACGGTTGATGTCGTTCTTCAATTTCTCTGTTGTCATGGTCGCTCTCTGTTTTGCGGCCTGGCCGCCCATAAAGACCTTCGCCCTCGCCATAGTCAGTGCCCAAGGGCTTGCTTTGTGGTTACTCCCTGGAAAAAAGCATGGGAAACACGATGTCGCTGGTGCAGCAGGGCACCCAGACGGCGGCGAACAGGAATACTGCGATCAGGATCACCGTGAACAGGCCGACGGGAGGACCGATCGCCATGATGATGTGAAAGAGGGACGCCCAGGTGCTCAGAAGCACGTGGCCAGCATGGGGAAACCTTGTGCTCGGCGTGAAATAAGCGATGCCGATGCCCAGGATGGCCAGCGGGTTGACCAGCCACCATTTCTCAATGAACCCCACGTGGACCCCCTTGTTGGGGAGGTCGACAAGAAACTCGCCCAGGTAGGGAATGAGACTGTCGCTCAGGGTAGCGATCCCTATGGATCCGACGTAGCCGATAATTACGGTCGCCCAAAGCTTCCCTTTGCTGTGTCGCCTGTACACTCCGGCGGTTACCAGCGCGCTGAGCAGCACGTGGACCGGGTGAAGCGTCCAAAACAGTCCATGCGAAACCCAACGGGGCATGTCTGCGGTTACCATCACAGCCATGATCACGATGCCCGTCACCGTGCCGAAGGCTGTGAACGGCGCATGCCGGCGCAACTCCCGGCCGATGGCATGCACTACGGTTCTCATCTCGATCCTCCGCTGGCTGGGTGTTTGACAGGTCCGCCGTGGTCACATATGAGGATGCCATCCAGGTGGTCTATCTCGTGCTGCATCACCCGCGCCCACAGCGCCTCGGCCCTCAGCTCCTGCTTCCGTCCACAAGGGTCGTAACCTGTCAAACGAATCGTTTGACTGCGAGCTATCGTGACCCCCATGCCCGGGAAGCTCAGGCAACCCTCCACCAGCTCGTCGTTTCCGGAGGACTCCTGGATTCCAGGGTTGATAAAGCACAGGGAACGATCCTCGATCTCCACGACGAACAGGCGGCGGGTTATGCCCACCTGGGGCGCGGCGAGGTCAATGCCCTTTCTGGCCCGCATGAGCCGAAGCATCTCATCCACCAGTCCCCTCAGCTCGCTGTCGAACTCCTGCACCGGCTCACAGATCTGACGCAGGACAGAGTCGGGATGAATTCGTAAGCTCAGGGACCCTGTATCCCGCTTCTGCCACCGGTTCATCTGCCTGCACTCCAGCCGATCCGGCTACCGAGAATCCGGGGTGTTTCTCGCAGTAGCTGTCGCTCGCTTTCCTGTTTCTGCATAATCCCCGTCAAGACTCATGGGGCAATCGCCGCCCGTGTACAAGGTTTGTGAGTCGTTACGATACGTTCAATGACAATCGTTGCCCTTTCTCCCTTCAGCTTCTCAGATTCGGTGTGCTCGGACCGCACGCAGCGTCGCCCCGTCTTGGTTCACAGAGCGTCGAGGCGCAGAGGAGCCCGCCGAGCAACAGTCCCCCTCCCAGGAGAACGACAGGACGGTACCCATACCCGTCCGCCACGCAGCCGCCGAACAGGGGCATGAAATAGAGCGGCATGAGCAACGTTCCCTCCAGGGCGAAAAGCAGGGGCCGGATTGCTGCGGTCCCAAGTTCCAGGATATAGCCGCTGAACCCAACAATCATACCACTCATGCCGCCGCCGGCAAGGGCGAAGACCAGAGCAATGGCAATGGGAGAGTCCGAGAGGAGAATGACCGCGACGCTGAAAACAGCCAATCCCAAGCCGCAGGCAATAACAGCCCGGGTCCCGAGTCGATTCCCAAGCGGTATCCATGCGAGATTACTCAGGATCGAGCCTGCTTTCTGGGCGGCGACGTATAGCCCGACCCAGGCCAGCGGAATGCCGATCTCGCGGGTTGCATAAAGCGTCAGGAATGGCAGGACCAGCGGCAGTCCTCCCGACAGCAAACGAACGGCAATCAGGCGTTTCAGGATCGGGTATTGGCGGCGAACGTAGTTCAGTTCTTCGCGAACAGGCGGCAGGCGAGCGCTTTCTGATTTGCCGGGGTACGGAGGGAATCTAAGACGGGACATCGCCGTGTATGCCACGGCCAGCGCGAGAAACGAGAGCGCGAACAGAATCCCATAATTGCGAGGCCAGGTCAACGCTTCGGAGCCCAGAATATACCTGACGGCCACGCCCGCCAACACCGCAAGAACGCCGCCGGCCACGAGGCGCCGGCCGAAGAACGTGCTTCGGCGCTCCGGTGGAATAGTGCCGCTGATGACCTGCTTGAAAGGAAGAACGGCAACGCCGCCGCCAAGAGAGTAAATGGAGATGAGAAGGACGAACAGGATGAGAATCCAGGCGCTGTGCATTGGCATCAGCAGGGCGCCCGCGGCAATCAAGCCCCAAACCCCACAACGCGTCCAGATGCCGGCCAACATGAAGGGACGAGCGGCACCCGGCCTCCGTCGAATCTGCCGCGCCATGCCAAGCTGCGGTAAAACGCCTACCGCTCCCACCAGGCTGACCACCAGCCCAATCACGGCTCGCGATTCGGTAAAGCCCGCCAGGAAGAGGGGAATGACGGCGAAGGGATCCGCAAATGCCGTGGCCATATGGAAAAACGCGCCGTGCAGCACCCCATGGCGCATGTTGTGACGGCAGACACTATCTGCAAGTGCCCCACCGTCTTCTTGGACAGCATCTGGAGCCTCGACATGCTGCTCTCTTGACTCTCCCTTTATCGCAGGTCTCTTCACGAGGTGGACATTTCCTCTGTTTGGATCCACAAATGCCTCCGGCGGCGAAGGCGTCTCGCCGGACAAATCTTTTGAACCCAGAAGCATAGAGCGCCACCGATGCATTAGTTCTTCATGACGTTCCTCAGAGCCTCTAACACAACCAGCTTTGGACGAAGTTCCAGCACATGAGTAGGCAGCCGATGGTGGATATCGGCCCGTTTCTCATAACGCAGCCGCAGGCGGCGAAACTGGTTGAGCCAGGCCAGCGTGCGTTCCACGACCCAGCGGAGGCGTCCCAGACCCCAGTCCTCCTGGCCTTGACGGGCGATGAGCGAGCCGATACGCCGCTGACGGAGCTGCCAGTGGATCTCGGGCGAGCCGTAGGCCTTATCCCCGACCAGCACCACGGGCCGACGGCGAGGTCGGCCTCGCCATTGACGGATGGGGGGAATGGAATCGACCAGCTCCAGGGCCGGTTCGGAGTCGTGGACGTTGGCCCCGGTCTGCTTCACGGCCAGGGGCGCCCCCTGGCCGTCGGTTACCAGGTGGAGCTTGGTGCCCGCTTTGCCTCTATCCGTGGGATTGGGATCCGTTTGCGTCCCCCAAAAACGGCCCGCACCGAGGCGGAGTCGATGACCGCCCGGGACCAGTCGATGCCCTGGGCCTTCCCCAGACGGTCCAGCAGCACCCCCTGGATCTTCTCCCAAACCCCGGGCTTCTGCCAGTCCCGCAGCCGCCGCCAACAGGTCATGCTGCTGCCACAGCCCATCTCCTCGGCCAGGTACTCCCAGGGAATGCCACTGCGGAGCACATACAGGATCCCCGTCAGACAGGCCCGCTCGGGGACCCGGGGCCGGCCCCCCTTGGGCTTGGGCGGCTCCGGGGGCAAGAGCGGCTCGATCACGTCCCACACAGCGTCCGCAAGGATAGGCTTGGCCATGAGAGCACCCTTCGCCTCTTCTCCACATCCCTGTGCTCTTCATGGGCCACGCTACCTTCTCAACTTGACGGGTTTGTTAGAGGCTCAAGACGAAAGAATGCGTTTTGTCGGCAACATAGCCAGCGAGGAGGTTAGAATCTCGATGCCGTTCTGCGAGCACAGAAGAATGCAATCCGACCACACTGTTCCGCCACCTACCGACTTGCAGACGCAGGCATCACCTGTCCTCCTCAATGACCTGAAAGTTCAACAGACGCCCTATCTGCTTTATCCTGCTTCTGAAATCGCCCAAAGTACCTGTGCGATGTACACCGTATATGTCCGGGTAGAGATGGCTTTGAACCTTCTCGGCGTCGTGGAGTGTCACGACCAGCTTCGTTCTGCACATCATGTCCGTCCAGTCGGTGTAAAGGGAGTATCCATCCACGGTCTCGCCGCTGTGAACCAGTATTGATCTCGTGGGCACGTCGATTCTCCATACAGTGGCCATCTCTCCCGCCGGGAACAGAACTTCCGAACAAGCGCCCACTCCGGGCCTGGCGTGCTCTTTCACTCTCCGCTCCGCATGGTCTCGTATGACATAGGGCACCTTTTCGACTCCTCCCCAGGGATTCCACGGTGCCCCGCAGTGCATGACGATCCCGACGCCATTGGTGACGTCCACCATGAAATCGCCCATCATGGACGGGCGCCCGAAGGCGTACTGCGCCAGCATGTGCGTAAGCACGACGTTGATGTGCGCCTGACAGCACCCCACTATGCCCTCCAGTTGAAGCTGTGAGTTCCCCAGGCTCGGCCATATCATGTCCTGGGCTTGCGGCTTTGTAGTCAGGGACCTGATGTGCGTCGCCGCGGCATTCGCGCCGTAGTGATTCATCAAAATCTTGATCGCCAGGTACATCCTGGCCGAGTTTATCACCTCTCGCTCAATCGTCCCCCGCATGTCCTTGGCCTCAGCGATCCAGCGATGGGCAATGTTCCGCGCCTGCTGTTCGTCAATATCTCGGACGGCTTCATTGGAGGCCACCTCCGGGGTTCCTATCTTGGCTATTCGAGTTCCCAGGGCCTCACTGATAGCCGCCTGCAGTATCTCGTTGGACTCTTCCGGGGGCTTTTGCCGCAGGTCGCCAGGATAGGTGTTGTTAGGGTCTCCGTGATGCACGTCAACGTAGGCACTGTCGGTTATGGCCAGGAGTGTTGACCTCTTCATCTTTGCCAGCGCGTCCACGAGGCCTATCTTCTCCACCAGGTCGTGGAACATGGAAGCGGACTGAGCTGGCTCGCACACATTGCCCCGGTCGCAGGTAGCAGTTAACACACCTCCGCGTTCCTCCAAAAGAGCATACGGCAAGTGGGAAAACTCGGGAAAGTTGTGGACGGCTATTGTGGGCAACTCAGTGAGGACAGGCCTGTAGTCATCGAGACCACCGAACACCACCACGCCGTCGAACTTGTGGTCCTGGGTTTCGAGTTCCCGGGCTACGGCGTCGAGTGTCGTTCCCCCCCGGGATAGGTCCCGCGCAACGAACTCCACCCCGCTGCATTGGTCCCGCAACTGGCCCAGAAGCTGTTCGTTGGTCGTCGGCGTCAGAGTGGCGGATTCGAAGTGTTGAACGCCTGCGTCGACGAAGACGGTGTATAATCTTGTTGCCTGCTTTTCCATCGCAGAGCCTCCTTTTCCTGCAAGGGCCAGATCCCCCGCGGCCGCACGTCCTCAGGGCCTTGTAGTAATTCCAGTGGCTGCCATCGGCCCGCTGGCTCCTACCTGACCCCTCAAAAGGCGATAGCAGCTGTGGGGCCGTTTGCGGAACAGTTACCGAAGGCCCGGACGGCAACTCCGCCCGGAACCCGGCGGCACGCTACCGGCCTGCCGGGTGGATGCAGCCTATCGGTCCACCTCCACCGCTTCGTATCCCATCAGTGTCGTCAGCTTTTTGAGCTGATCTCTGTAATCACCGTAGAAACCCACGCGGTGGTTGCCGAATGTCTTCCAATCAAGGTTCTCAAACAGCCTGGCGGCGTCGGTGTCAATGGCGAGTTTCGTTCTGCACAGGATGTCATCCCAGCCGGGGAACAACTTCTCGCCGGACACTGTTTTGCCTGTAAACAGGGCCACCTTTTTGTCGTGGACGCTCACCTTGGTCACGGTAATCGGTTCGTCATCGGGGAGCTTCACCTGCACGCACGCCCCGCCCTTTTCCTGCTCCTCCATGGGCCACTGCGGCAGATTCCTTATGACGTAAGGGACCCGCCGTTCGTCTCCGTAGGGATTGAAGGGACATTCGCAGTGGCCGACGTATGCCTTGCCGTTTTCCGGGTCCACAATGTAGTCGCCGTTGAAGCCGGTGCTTC
>CAZIBA010000071.1:0-7232 GCA_964536795.1 uncultured Planctomycetota bacterium
AACAACCGACTGGGGGTCACCATCGCCGACGGGGCCGGCAAGGGCGTGCCCGGGGCCCTGCTCATGGCCATCGCTCACACCGCGCTCCGGGTCCACAGCCAGCACATCACCTCACCACGAGAGATCCTGACCCGTACCAACCAGCAGCTCTGCACCCGCAACCGACCCGGTCAGTTCGTCACCCTGTTCTACGGACTGCTCAGTCCGCTCACGGCCACCTTCACCTACGCCAACGCGGGTCACAACGCGCCCCTGCTCTACCGCCGAGACGGCTGGCGGGAACTGGACGCTGAGGGGATCATCCTGGGGGTGACCGAAGAGGTCGCCTTCGAGCAGCGCGAGGTGACCCTCCGTGAAGGTGACGTTCTCGTCCTCTACACCGACGGCGTCACCGAGGCCATGAACCAACAGGAGAAGCTATTCGGAGAGGACCGGTTGAAAGAGGTCATCGCAGCCAACGCCGGGGCCTCGGCCGAGGAGATCGCGCAGGGGATCGTTCGGGCCGTGAGCAGATTCGCCAGTGGCGAGCCCCAGTACGACGACATCACCCTCATCGTCCTCAAGCTCACCTCCGAGTAGGCGGAGCCTCACCGATGGACCGACCAGAGAGCGCCACCACGGAGCCGCGGCTTCGCGTCCTGGCCTGGGAGCTGACCCGACGCTGCAACCTGGCCTGCGTCCACTGCCGGGCCCTGGCCGCTGAGGAGGCGGCCGCCGAGGAGCTCTCGCTGGACGAGATCCGTTCGCTGCTGGACCAGGTGGTTGCCTGGGCCCGGCCGCTGGTCATCCTCACCGGTGGCGAGCCCCTACTTCGTCCCGACCTGCTGGACGTCGTCCGGGACGTGCGCGCCCACGACCTCCGGGTAGCGGTGGCCTCCAACGGGACGCTGCTCACGGCCGGTCTGGCCCGGCAGCTCGTCCAGGCCGGTGTCGGCCGAGTGAGCATCTCACTGGACGGTGCCAGCGCGCAAACCCACGACGTTTTCCGCCAATCGCCTGGTGCCTTCGAGGGCGCGCTGCGGGGCGCCACGGCCGCACGCGAGGCCGGCCTCCCCTTTCAGGTCAACATGACCCTGACGGCCGACACCGCCGGTGAGCTCCCGGAGATGGTCAGGCTGTGTCGGAAGATGAGAGCTGCCGCACTGCACCTCTTCGTCCTGGTGCCGACGGGCCGGGCCCGTGTGCTTCCCGTACCGCAGCTCCATCCGGCCCAGTACGAGGAACTGCTGGAACGGGTGTGCGAATTGGCGGTCCGGAGCGACCTGGACGTCCGGGTCACCTGCGGACCCCAGTTCGCCCGGGTGGCCCGCCAACGGGCCCCCGACCTGGTCGGACACCGGCCCGGGGAAGGTCCAGGCGTGAGCGGTTGTCTGGCCGGCGTGAGCTTCTGCTTCATCGGGGCCGAAGGCGACGTTCAGCCCTGTGGTTACTTCCAGCTTGCCTGTGGCAACGTGCGCGGGGAGTCTTTCGCCGACATCTGGCAGCGTTCTCCTGTGTTGCAGGCTCTGCGACGACGGGAGTCCTACAAGGGCGTCTGTGGTCGCTGCGAGTACGTGCAGGTCTGCGGGGGCTGCCGGGCCCGGGCCTACGAGGCCACGGGCGACTTCCTGGAGGCCGATCCCCTCTGCGCCTACCTGCCTGTCGTGAGCCCCGTCGAACGGCCCCGCCCGGCGCCGTCCCGCCCGGAGAGCAGCGAACCCAGGAGCCATCCGTGACCTGCAAGCTTCGCTTGTCTCGAGTGTACGCACGGCACCCCGAGAGGAGCTTGTCTGGGGACGGCCCGACCGGCAAGTTGAGAGTGGCGGTGCCACCCTGGGCTCGCCTGCCACCCTCAGTGGACGAGGCGTCCAGCCCAGTGCTTGACCCCACTGGCCCCCACGCCTATGCTCTGGCCAAGACGGTTTCTCCGCGGCGAGTAGGTCCCTTGCGCCGGAGGTCGGTGTGAAAGCTCTGCAGGTCGTGGCGCCCGGTAGCTTCCAGGTGGCGGAGGTGGAGAAGCCGAGGTGTGCTGAAGACCAGGTGCTCATCCGCATGCACCACTCGGCCCTGTGCAACCAGTCTGACAGCAGGGCTTTTCGCGCCCGGGCCGGTGGCCTGGAGTGGATGCTCCCCTCGCTCATCGGTCAGACCGGCGTCGGCGGCCCCCTGCTCCAGTTCCTGAAGATGCAGCACGGCAAGCTCTTCCCCATGGAACCAGGCTTCCCGGGCCACGAAGGCTCCGGCGTGGTGGAGGAAGTGGGGGGCAACGTGACCGACCTCTCGCCCGGCGACCAGGTCACCCTGACGGGCATCGGCGGTCAGCCCCTTCACCAGCAGTACGTCACCCGGAAGGCTGGCACGGCCGTCAAGATATCGTCCGACGTTCCTCTCAAGCACGCAGCCATTCTTGAGCTGTATGGCTGCGTGTACCACTGTGTGAGCAAGTTGCCCCACTGGGAGGGAAGGAGCGTGGCCGTGGCCGGCGTCGGCCCGGCGGGCCTGTGCGCCCTGCAGCTCATCCGCCGACTCAAGCCCAACACCGTGGTCGCCCTGGACCTCTCGGCAGCCCGCCTGGAGCTCGCCCGCGAGCAAGGGGCGGCCGAGGCAATCGACGCCGGCGACGCCTTGGCGGTTGCCGAACTTATGCGGGAAGGCGTGGAGGTGGTCGTGGACTGCACGGGCTCGGGGGAGTCCCTTCGGCGCAGCTTCGCTCTCAGCCGGTCCGAGGTCCTCGTTTTCGGCTACACCGACGTCCCGTTCCTGGCCGACCAGTCAGTCTGGTTCCGTAACGAACTCACCATTCGTTCGTCGCGCATCCTCAGTCTGGACGACCTGCGGGCAGTGGTCTCCCTCGTTGAAGACGGCGAGCTCGACCCGGGTGCCCTCATCACGCACACACTCTTCCTGGAGCAGTACGACGAGGCCATCAGGCTCGTGGAACGCAAGGAGGCCATCAAGGTGCTCCTGGACCTTTCGCAATAAGGGGACCCCGGTTATGCAGCTCGGCGTGGACAGCTACAGCTTTCACCTCCGCCTGGGGAAGCACAACGACTTCAAGCCAACGGAGCCCGCAGACACCCGCTGGTTTCTTGAGAAAGCGGTCGAGCTGGGGTTCGACGGCTTCCAACTGGACCCGGCCCACGTCGAATCGACGGACGAGAGCTACCTCATCCGGGTCCGCGACTTCGCCAAGGAGCACGGGCTTTACGTGGAGTTCGGCTCGCTGGGCGTGGACCCCATCAGGCTCATCGGCGACCTCAAGGCGGCCCGTTTCGTGGGCGCTCCGGTGCTCCGCACCTTCCTGGGCTACGACCCACGGCTGCCCAAAGCGGAACGTGAGCGCCGACTGGCCCAGGCCGAGCAGAACCTGCGTCAGGTGACCCCCTACTGCGAGCAGTTCGGCGTCAGGATTGCCATCGAGAACCACGTTGACGTGATGATAAAGGAGCTGAAAGAACTCATCTGGATGGTCGGCTCCGACTGGGTAGGGGCCTGCCTGGACACCACCAACAACCTCTTCTTAGGTGAAGACCCCCTCTACGCAGCCAAGGAGCTGGCCCCCTACGTCTTCGCTACCCACCTCAAGGACTGCCAAGTGGAGCCCGGTCTCGCTCCTCAGATGGTCGAGCCCCTGGCCCTGGGCCAAGGCAACGTCCCCCTGGCCGACATCGTCACCATCATCCAGGAGGGCTCCGGCCTCGACCGCTTCACCATTGAGGTGCCCACCGAGGTGGGGGAGGCCGCGGAAGCCGAACTCCTTGAGGCCGAAGAGGAAAAGGTGCGCCAGAGCGCCCTCTACGCTCGCGACGTCCTCGGCGTCAAGTAGCAAAGGCAGCAGACGTGATCGTTACCGTCACCCTCAACCCCTGCGTTGACAGGACCATCTACGTCGACGAGCTGCGCCTGGGCCGGGTCATCCGCGCCGGCCAAGCCGACACCATCGCCGGCGGCAAAGGGAACAACGTGGCCCGGGTGGCCAAGGCTCTGGGCGAGGACGTTCGCCCCGTGATCCTGGCAGGCGGGGAAACGGGTCAGCTCATCGACCGGCTGCTGAAGGAACGCGACGGCCTGGAACCGTTGGTCTGCCCCATCGGCCAGTCCAGTCGCGAAGTCGTCACCGTCCTGGAGGAAAGGACGGGCGTCCAGACCGCCTACGTGGAGCCTGGGCCGCGCGTCACCGCCGACGAAACCCAGGCCTGCATGGAAGCCGTGAGCGCCGCCTTTGTCGGCGCCGACCTCGTCGTATTCAGTGGCAGTGTGCCCTGTCCTGAGATGGCTGACGTGTACGCCCGGCTCATCCCTCTCGCCCACGAGGCCAGGACCCCAGTCATCCTGGACACACGGGGCGAAGCCCTTCGACTTGGCCTCGAGGCCTCACCGGACGTCCTCAACTGCAACCGAGACGAAGCCCAGCAGCTTCTGAAACGACGCCTGCTCGACGTGAACGGAGCAGCCCAGGCCGCCCGTGACCTCAGGCAGCGTGGCCCCCACTGGGTCACTCTCACGCTGGGCTCTGAAGGCTTCGTGGCCTGCGGGGGCGACGCCACCTGGCACGTGAGCCCACCCCGGGTCGAGGTGGTTAACGCGGTGGGCGCCGGTGACGCCCTGGTGGCCGCCTTGGCCGTCGGACTGCTGCGGAAGCTGCCCCCCGAGGGCCTGCTTCGGTTCGCCCAGGCGGTGGCTGCAGCGTGTCTCCGCCACTGGCACGCGGGTGCCGTAAACCCCGCTGACATCCCGAATCTGCTCGCAAGGACCGGCCTTCGGAAGCTGCTGGAGTAGAGGCGCAGAAAATCCTTGCCTCGGCCCTGTCGGCGCCCTACCATACGGTCGTTTCGGGATGGTCCGTTGGTGAAGGCGTGCGCCGGGTGCCTCTGGGCGGGGGTCCGCCTGGCAGCTGAACCAGCAGAGGGATTGGCATCAGGCCGTTGCTTCGCCAGGCGGTGAGAGGCGTCGGGCCCGCTCACGTGGGGGGTGCCGGACTCCTCATGTGCCCGCGCACCGCCGCTCCAAGTGGCCAGCCCTTGACACCAAGCTCTTGATGGGTATACTTACTGTTTTGCCCACAGCCCCAAGAGACGAATGCGCCGGTGACTTCACCTGGAATCGACAAAGGAACCGGAGATGGCAAAGCGGTTGCGTAGCGATGCGACCAAGAAGGGCCCGGCCCGGGCGCCTCACCGCGCCTTGATGTACGCCAGCGGTCTCAGCCCCAAGGAAGTGGGCAAGCCCTTCATCGGCGTGGTGAGCAGCTTCACCGACCTCATCCCGGGGCACGTGCACATGCGTCGCCTGGAGCGGGCCATCGAGAAAGGTGTGCACGCGGGTGGCGGGGTGAGTTTCACCTTCTCTGTGCCCGGCGTCTGTGACGGCATCGCCATGGGCCACGTGGGGATGCACTACAGCCTGCCCACCCGGGAGCTCATCTGCGATATGATCGAGTGCGTCGTCCAGGCCCACCAGCTCGACGGACTGGTGATGCTCACCAACTGCGACAAGATCACCCCCGGTATGCTCATGGCTGCGGCCCGACTGGACCTGCCCACGGTGGTGGTGACGGCCGGGCCTATGCTGGCCGGTCGGCTGGGCGACGAACGCCTCGACCTGGTGGGGGGCACCTTCGAGGCCGTCGGCCGCTACCAGGCGGGGAAGATGTCACTGGAGCAGCTGAAGGCCTGCGAGCTCCGGGCCTGTCCCAGCGCCGGGAGCTGTCAGGGCCTGTTCACGGCCAACACCATGTCCTGCATCACCGAGGCCCTGGGGCTGAGCCTGCCCTACTGCGCGGCCACGCTGGCCGTGTCCTCGCTCAAGGACCACCAGGCCTACGAGAGCGGCGAACGTGCCGTCGAGCTGGTCCGGAAGGACTACACGGCCCGCCGCTTCATGACCCGCGAGGCCTTCGAGAACGCCATCACCATCGATATGGCCTTGGGCGGCTCGACCAACACAGCGCTCCACATCCCGGCCATCGCCCGCGAGGCCGGCGTGGATATCGAGCTCCGGCTCTTCGACCGGATCAGTCGGAAGACGCCCCACATCGCCAGCCTGCGTCCGGGCGGCGACCACATGATGGAAGACCTGGACCGGGCCGGGGGCATCCCCGCAGTGATGAAGCGGCTCGGGGTCCGCATCAAGGACCTTCCCACCGTCAGTGGCCTCTCCACCAGGAAGATCGCCAAGGAGGCCGTGGTCTACGACGACGACGTCATCCGCAGCAGGGCCAAGGCCTACCACAAGGAAGGCGGGATGGCCGTCCTCTACGGGAACCTGGCCCCGGAGGGCTCGGTGGTGAAGCAGAGCGCCGTGGTCCCCAAGATGCGCACCTTCACCGGCGAGGCCATCGTCTTTCTCCGGGAGGCCGCCGCCTTCAGGGCCATCCAGAAGAGGCAGATCAAGCCCGGCCAGGTGGTGGTCATCGTCGCTGAGGGGCCGGCCGGCGGGCCCGGGATGCGGGAGATGCTGGCTGCCACCGGTGCACTGGGAGGTCAGGGGCTGCTGGATTCGGTGGCCCTCGTCACCGACGGTCGTTTCAGTGGTGGCACCCGGGGCTGCTGTATCGGACACGCCTCCCCGGAGGCGACCCGGGGTGGAACCATCGGACTGGTAAAGACGGGAGACCGCATTACCATCGATATCCCCAACCGTAAACTCGAACTGAACGTAGCCGAGGAAGAGCTCGACCGACGTCGGCGGCGGGCCCGCAAGATCGTGCCGGAGATAACCACTGGTTACCTGGCCCGCTACGCCCACATGGTGGGCTCGGCGGCCGAGGGAGCCGTGCTGGAGCGGGTCAAGTGAGCAGTGGTCGGACGATTACCCGGTGGTGTAATCGGTAACACACGAGGTTTTGGTCCTCGCATTCCAGGTTCGAGTCCTGGCCGGGTAGCCAGCTGGACGGTCGGGCAGGTCGCGCAGCTGTTACGAGGATGCTTGGCCTTCCGCAAGCGGAAGGGCAGAGATTGCCGTCCGCCTGTTCTTGACGAAGCGAAGGACGGTCGGGGCCGCGATGACTCGATCAAGGAGGTCGGGAAGCCCACGGGCCGTGGCAGTGTTGGCGGCGGGTCTGGGGACCCGCATGAAGTCCCAGCTTCCTAAGGTGCTGCACGAGCTCTACGGTCAGCCCCTGCTGGCCTACGCCCTGCGGACGGCCCTGGCGCTGAAGCCGGACCGTCTGCTGGCCGTGGTGGGCTACCGGGAGGACCTGGTGCGGCTGGCTTTCCGGCGCTGGCCCGTGGAGTGGGTCTCGCAGCCCCAGC